>CANRMG010000018.1 GCA_947631675.1 uncultured Oscillospiraceae bacterium | reverse complement strand
CCCGCCATCGAAAAGCCCGGCGACTTAGTGGCGCTGCTGACGAACCTGCAGGAGAACGACATCCTCTTCCTGGACGAGATACACCGGCTCAACCGCTCCGTGGAGGAGATACTTTACCCCGCCATGGAGGATTACGCCATCGACATCATCCTGGGGAAGGGCCCTTCGGCAAACTCCATCCGGCTGGACCTTCCCCACTTCACCCTCATCGGCGCCACCACCCGGTCCGGGCAGCTCTCCGCGCCGCTGCGTGACCGATTCGGCGTGGTGCTGCGTCTGGAGCTCTACTCCACCGAGGACCTGCGCCGCATCATAGAGCGCAGCGCCGGCATCCTGGGCGTGGCTATCGAGCCGGACGGCGCCGTGGAGATCGCCTCCCGCAGCCGGGGCACACCCCGTATCGCCAATCGCATGCTCCGGCGGGTGCGGGACTTCGCCCAGGTGAGGGGAGAGGGCGTCATCACCAAGGCCATCGCCAACGAGGCGCTGCTGCGCCTGGAGGTGGACCAGGCGGGCCTGGACAACGTGGACCGGCGGATGCTCCGCAGCATCATCGAGCTCTACAACGGCGGGCCCGTGGGCCTGGAGGCCCTGGCCGCCACCATCAACGAGGAGGCTGTGACGCTGGAGGACGTATACGAGCCGTTCCTGCTGCAGCAGGGTTTTTTGACCCGCACCCTCCGTGGCCGCTGCGTGACGCAAAAGGCATATGAGCATCTGGGCATCGAATATCTGGGCCAGCAGAAGCTGGAAATATGAGGAAAAAATGTCATATTTTGCAGATATTGCCCAAAAATTGGCCGTTTTTCAGCGGAAAAGACGACAATTTTTGTAAAAAATGCTTGACTTCTTGCGGGAACGATATATAATCATTGGTGTATTATTATAGCTATACAACCAAATCCGACGAAGAATTGCAATCCCTGGCGAAAGCGCGGGTCCCCGGGGCGGAAGAGGCCTTGGCGGAGCGATATGCCCGCGTTGTGCGCATGTGCGCCCGCCCCTATTTTCTCATCGGCGGAGACAGTGAAGATCTAATCCAGGAGGGAATGATCGGTCTGCTGGCTGCCATCCGGGAGTTTGACAGGGAAAAGGGCGCATCCTTCAAGACCTACGCCGAGACTTGTATCCACAACCGTATCCGTTCTGCCGTCCGCAGCGCCAAGCGCAGGAAGAACGCGCCGCTGAACGACGGCATCTCCCTTGACGATGTCCTCTCAGATGAATCCCAGTCCCTAGGTACCAACTACTACGAGCGCAGTCCCGAGGAGCAGGTTCTGGCCAGAGAGACCGAAAAAGAGTTTATTTCCGCCTATTCACGGTGTTTGTCAAAACTGGAAGCAGACGTTCTCCGCCTTTATCTTGACGGCCTTTCCTATGAGGAGATGGCCGCTGTGTCAGGCAGGGACGTGAAGGCCGTGGATAACGCCGTTCAGCGCATCCGGCGCAAACTGGCGAAGCTGCCCTCCGGCGATAACAGCAAGAGCTGATCGCAATATACTGCCCGTCTGGGAAAACTATTAAAGAGAGGAACCACAATGTACGAAGACAAGACCCTTGTATGCAAGGAATGTGGACAGGAGTTCGTGTTCACCGCCGGTGAGCAGGAGTTCTATGCTGAGCGCGGCTTCCAGAATGAGCCTCAGCGCTGCAAGGCCTGCCGTGATGCCCGCAAGGCCGCTGCCCGCGGCCCCCGGGAGTTCTTCACCGCTACCTGCGCTGCCTGCGGCGGCGAGGCCCGTGTCCCCTTCGAGCCGAAGAGCGACCGCCCCGTGTACTGCAGCGAGTGCTTTGCGAAGATGCGTGCCGGCGAACTGTAAATCATGTCTGCTGACAAAAAATAGGGGAAGCGAGATGCTTCCTCTATTTTTTATTTTTACATATTGAATTATCCGCCTCCAGCGGATATAATAGCGGCAGAAATATTTTTGTGGGAGGATCACAGCAATGTATCAGATCACGAAGGATACCATCGTTTACGATATCATGGTCAACGCCCCCATCACCCAGCCCCTGTTCCAGCGCATCGGCATGCACTGCCTGGGCTGCGCCTTTGCCACCGGCGAGAGCGTGGAGCAGGCCTGCCGGGCCCACGGCGTGGAGGTCGAGCCCTTTGTGAAGGAAGTAAACGACTTCATCGCGGCGAACGCCGAGGCGTAAGACTCACACGCGGCGGGGAAATCCCGCCGCTTTTTTATTGCTTATGATACATTTATCACCACGCCTCGCCGCCGTGGCCCGGCGGGTCCCAGAGGGCGCACGCCCCATCGACGTGGGTACCGATCACGCCATGATCCCGGTCTGGCTCGTCCAGACCGGGCGCTGTTCCCACGTGCTGGCCACCGACATCCGGCCTGGCCCCCTGGAGAACGCCCGGGCGCTTCTTGAAAGAACAGGCACCGGCGGCCGTATTCGCCTCATGCAGACCGACGGGCTTCAGGGTCTTGGCCCCGGAGACGGTGACACCGTCATCCTGGCGGGCATGGGAGGGGAGAGCATGATCTCCATCCTGGCCGCCGCGCCCTGGACCAGGGAGGAGGGGACGCTTCTCATCCTGGAGCCACAGAGCAAGAAGGCGGACCTGCGCCGATGGCTTGCGGAAAACGGCTATGCCATCGCCTCGGAGCAATTGGCGGAGGATGCCGGGCGCATCTATCCCATCCTCACCGCCCGCGGCGGCGAGAGCTGCGCCTACACGGAGGCGGAGCTGCATCTGGGCCTGCTGGACCAGGTGGCAGACGACCCGCTGTTCGGCGCCTATCTTGATGTGATGACAACTCAGGCGGCGAAGGCAGCGCCCTATGACGAGGCCGCCGCGGCGCTTTTGAAGGAATATAACGAGATAAAAAGGAGGCTCGGCCATGGCGACGGTCGGTGACATCTTTGTATTTTTGAACGAAAAGGCCCCGGTGGCGGCCAAGATGGATTTTGACAACGTGGGACTGCTGGTGGGCCGCAGCGACCGGCCCGTCACCCGCATCCTGACGGCGTTGGACATCACCGACGAGGTGATCGAAGAGGCCCATGCCATGGCCGCAGAGCTCATCGTGAGCCACCACCCGCTGTTTTTTGAGCTGAAGGCGGTGACCAACGGCTCCTGGGAGGGCCAGCGCGCCCTCGCATTGGCGGAGAACGGCATTGCCGCCATCTGCATGCACACCAACTTGGACGCGGCGGAAGGCGGCGTGAACGACGCGCTGATGGCCGCCCTGGGCGGCAGGGTGGAGGCTGTTCTGGAGCCGGACACAGGCATCGGACGCATTGGCGAACTGCCCCACGAGGTGCCCTTTTCGGACTTCCTGCCCTTTGTAAAAAAGCAGCTCGCCTCCAACGGCCTGCGCTACCATGCCGCGGGCCGGCCGGTGAAGCGCCTGGCTGTCTGCGGCGGCTCCGGCGGCGGGGAGATCGGCCTCGCCGCGGCGGCTGGTTGCGATACCTATGTGACGGCGGATGTGAAGTATAATCAATTCCTGGAGGCGAAGCACTTAGGGCTCAACCTCATCGACGCCGACCACTTCTGCACGGAGAACGTAGTGGTGCCGGTGCTGTACGGGTGGCTCGGCGAGGCATTCCCGGATGTGGACGTGCGCATGAGCGCCCTGCACGGCCAGACCGCGCGGTTTTTCTGAAAACTGTCATATTCGATCCCTCCGGGGCGTATGTTTAAGCAAACATGCCTTGGAGGGATCATTGTGGACAGCATCTATGAAGATATTGCCCGCAGAACGGACGGGGACATCTATCTGGGCGTCGTCGGGCCGGTGCGGACGGGGAAGTCGACCTTTATCAAGCGTTTCATGGAGACGCTGGTCCTCCCCAACATCGAAAATGTATATAAGAAAGAACGGGCCCGCGACGAGCTGCCCCAGTCCGGCTCCGGCCGCACCGTGATGACGGCGGAGCCCAAGTTCGTGCCAGAGGAGGCGGCGGAGCTCGCCCTCAGCGCCGAGGTGACCGCCAAGCTCCGGCTCATCGACTGCGTGGGATACATGGTCCCCGGGGCGGAGGGCCTCTATGAGGACGGGGCGGAGCGGAAGGTGATGACGCCCTGGTACGACCACGAGATACCCATGACCCACGCGGCAGAGGAGGGAACGAGAGAGGTCATCGCCGAGCACTCAACCATCGGCCTGGTGATCACCACCGACGGCAGCTTCGGCGACATCCCCCGGGAGAATTACCTCGCCGCGGAGGAACGGGTCATCCGGGAGCTGAAGGACATCGGCAAACCCTTCGCCGTCATCGTCAACAGTGCCCAGCCGGAGAGCGAGACGGCCATGGCCCTTGTGGAGCAGATCGGCGCCCAGTACGATGTCACCTGCATGGCCCTGAACTGCCAGGAGCTGGACAGCAAGGACATCCACGCCGTCATGGAGGCCATATTGTTCCAATTTCCCCTGCAGGAGCTGTCCATATGGCTGCCAGCCTGGGCGGAGGCGCTGCCGGAGGACTGCGAGCTGGTCCAGTCCCTTTACGGTATGCTTCTGGAGGCCGGCGGGAGCATGAATGCTTTGAAGGACGCCTACAGCTGCACGGAGGCGCTTATGGACAGCGACCTTGTGGGCAGCGCCCGCATAAGCTCCGTCCAGGCCGGGGCCGGTACAGCCAGCGCTGTGGTAGAGCTGGAGCAGTCCCTCTATTACCGCACCATCAGCGAACAGTCCGGCTTCGAGATACGGGACGACGGGGACCTGATGGATCTGCTTCGGTCCCTCAAAAGCGTAAAGACGGAGTACGACCATGTCCATGAGGCCCTGGAGCAGGCCAGGGAGACCGGCTACGGCATCATCATGCCCGGCCCGGAGGAGATGGAGCTGGAGGAGCCCCAGATCGTCAGCCGCGGCGGGCGGTACAGCGTGCGCCTGAAGGCCGGCGCGCCGGCTATCCACCTGTTTCGGACCTACGTGGAGACGGAAGTCTCCCCGGCGGTGGGAGGGGAGAAAGCCTCCGAGCAGATCGTGAGCTTCCTTCTCCAGGGCTTTGACGGGGACATCAACCGCATCTGGGAGTCCAATATCTTCGGCAAGTCCCTCTATGACATCGCTGAGGAGGGGCTCACCACCAAGCTGCAGCGCATGCCCGCCTCGGCCCGCAACCGGATGCGCAACACCATCCAGAAGCTGGTGAACGACGGCGGCACCCGGCTCATCTGCATCGTACTGTAAGCTATTGCGCAATACGGCCAAAACGAGGTATAATGCTTATACTAGCATCGTACCTCGTTTTTCGCTATAAACCGACTGAATAGATGTCCCCGGCGGCTCATACTCTTTTTTGAGGTGGGCAGCATGAGGAAGATCTTTCATATAAAATGGTGGCATCCGCTGGTTTTGGCCATACTGCTGGCGGTCATAGCTCTGGCGGGACAGAATAATGTAAAGGCCACAGAGGCCGCCGTACCGCCGGTGCTGGTCATAGACCCCGGCCACGGCGGAGCGGACGGCGGCGCCGTGGCGGCCGACGGCACCACGGAGAGCGGCGTCAACCTGGACATCGCCCTGCGCCTGGAGGCTCTGGCCCGGTTCTGGGGCGTGGATGTGGTGATGACCCGGGAGAGCGAGGATATAGCGTACCCCGACAGCGCCGCCTCCATCGCTGCCAAGAAGGTGGCGGATCAGCACGCCCGGGTGGGTCTTGTGAACAACACCCCCGGTGCGGTACTTCTGAGCATCCACCAGAACAACTACCTCGCCGCCGCGCCCCACGGCATCCAGGTGTTTTACGGCCCGGTAGCCGGCGGCCAGGAGCTGGCGGAGACCGCCCAGAGCAATCTGACGGCTCTGCTGTGCCCGGACAATCGGCGCTTGGCGACGCCCATCGGTCAGGACATATACCTTATGAAAAACGTAAAGTGCCCTGCCGTGCTGGTGGAGTGCGGTTTCCTGTCCAATCCCGGCGACCTGGAAAACCTGAAAACGGAGACATATCGGATGAAGCTGGCGGCAGTGCTGCTGGGCTCCTATCTGCAATACACGAGAGGAACGGTCACATGAAGGCTTCAAAAAGCGTATTTTTCTGCTCCCAGTGCGGTTATGAGACCAGCCGCTGGCAGGGGCAGTGCCCCAGCTGCCGGGCCTGGAACACCCTGGTGGAGGCTCCTGCCGCGCAAAAGGCGGTGGAAAAGGCCCGCCCGGTGCGCCGGGCCATGCCCAAAAGGCTCATAGAGCTTGACGACAGCGACGAGCTGCGATTTTCCACCGGCATCGGAGAACTGGACCGGGTGCTGGGCGGCGGCGCCGTGCGTGGTTCCATCGTCCTGTTCGGCGGCGCGCCGGGCATCGGCAAAAGCACGCTGCTGCTGCAGGCCTGCGGCTCCATAGACCCGGATGAGACCATCCTCTACGTCACCGGCGAGGAGAGCGAGCACCAGCTGAAGATGCGGGCCCAGCGCTTGGGCGTGAGTCGGGAGGCCCTGCATGTGCTGGCCGGGACGGACATCAACGACGTCATCGCCGCCATCGAGGACCTGACGCCCCAGATCGTCATCATCGACTCCATCCAGACGGTGTACGATCCCAGCCAGACCACCGCCCCTGGCAGTGTGGGCCAGGTGAAGCAGTGCGCTATGGAGATCATGCAGCTGGCCAAATCCTCCGGCTTTACCGCCTTCGTGGTGGGCCATGTGAACAAGGAGGGTGCCATCGCCGGACCCAAGGTGCTGGAGCACATGGTGGACTGTGTGCTGTACTTTGAGGGCGACGGAAGCCTGAGCTACCGCATATTGCGGGCGGAGAAGAACCGCTTCGGCTCCACCAATGAGATCGGCGTGTTTGAAATGGTCCGGGAGGGCCTGCGGGAGGTGCCCAACCCCTCGGAGGTCATGCTGGCGGGCCGGCCTGTGGGCGTGCCTGGCACATGCGTGGCCTGCGTGATGGAGGGCAGCAGGCCTATTCTCGCGGAGGTCCAGGCGTTGGTGACGCCCACCGGTTTTTCCGCCGCCCGGCGCACCTCCAATGGCTTTGACTACAACCGGCTGTACCTGCTGCTGGCCGTGCTGGAAAAGCGGGGCGGCATGAACGTGAACTCCTGCGACGCCTATATAAACATCGTTGGCGGCCTCACGCTGGACGAGCCCGCCGCCGATCTGGCCACATGCCTGGCCATCGCCTCCAGCTTCCGGGACATGCCTCTGCCGGACAAGCTGGCCGCAGTGGGGGAGGTGGGTCTCACCGGGGAGATACGCTCTGTCCAGGCCCTGGACCTGCGCCTTTCCGAGATCGCCCGGCTGGGCTTTACCCAGTGCGTGATCCCCTCCCGGGTGCGGGGCGAACTGAAGGCGCCTAAGGGGCTGGAGCTCATCCATGTAAAGACCCTACGGGAGGCCGTGGAGAAGACGCTGTGACGGTCCTGATAGGGAAGAGGTACGAGCCGGAATTGGCGCAAAGCCTTGGGGCCCAAGGGATAGAGGCCATTTGGCTGCCTGATAATAAGGACGTGGACCCCCGGCTTGCGGGCCACGCGGACCTTTCCGTATTCGTCGACCACGGCCATGTGGTGGCGGCAAAATGTGTATATCCCACTATTGTTAATCTATTGACTAATGGGGGATATGCAGTCATAAAGGCTGAACGGGAACAAGGATCAAAGTATCCCAAGGACGTAGGTCTGTGCGTCTGCGCCACGGGGGAATATACATTATATGATCCCAAGACCGTCGACCCGGCTGTGGTGTCATTGTTGCGCGGCAGGCTTGTCCCTGTCAACCAGGGATATACACGCTGCACTGCGGCGATGGTAGACGACCATTCCATCATCACGGCGGACGCAGGCGTCTCCAGAGCAGCGAAAGACGCGGGGATGGATGTGCTGGACATCGCAGCCGGCTACATAGAATTAAAAGGATACGACCACGGGTTCATCGGCGGCGCGTCATTTAAAATTAATGATAATACAATAGCGTTCACCGGAAAACTGGATGGACATCCCGACGAGGGACGCATCTGTGATTTTCTCGCTGGACACGGCCAGAAGGCCCTGATCCTGACGGACAGACTCATATTCGATATTGGCGGCGCCATAGCCCTCCCCTAAATTCGGCATAATATTAATTATGCCGAATTTTTTGTGTATTTTGCCACTGGACAAGCACCCTCCACTCTGCTATAGTACAACATGTTGGGGGTTCATCGTTATGAGCTATCAAAATGAGGCGCCGCAGGTGATGCGGGAGTTTCTCGTATACCACGACACCATTAAAGGACAATCGAAACGGACCGTGGATTCCTATTTTATGGACCTGCGGACCTTCACCCGGTATCTGTACATCGCCCGTGACCTTGTCCCCCGGGACACCGCCCTGGAGGACGTGGACATCCGCGGCGCGGATCTGGACTTTTACGGCAAGGTGACCTTATCGGAGGTCTATGACTTCATGGCCTACCTCTCCCGGGACCGGGGTCTGAATGCCACCTCCCGTGCCCGGATGATCACAAGCCTCAAGGGCTTTTACGGCTACCTCACCGTAAAGACGAAGCAGTTGAAGGTCAATCCCGTCCAGGACCTGGACGCGCCGAAGTTGAAAAAGGCCCTCCCCCACTATCTCTCTTTGGAAGAAAGCCAACGGCTCCTGAATGCCGTGGAGGGAAAAAATGCAGAACGTGACTATTGCATTCTCTGCCTGTTTCTTAACTGCGGACTTCGTATTTCCGAGATGGTGGGGCTGAACCTGACCGACATCCGTCAGGACAGTTTGCTCATCCATGGCAAGGGCAACAAGGAGCGGGTCGTCTACCTCAATTCCGCCACGGCCAAGGCTCTGAACGATTGGCTGGCCGTGCGGAAGGATATTCCCACCGCGGACAAAAAAGCGGTATTTCTCTCCAACCGGCGGACACGCATGAGCGTGGACGCGGTGCAGGTGATGGTCCACAAGACCCTATTGAAGGCAGGTCTCGACGCGAGCCACATCTCCCCCCACAAGCTGCGCCACACGGCGGCCACGCTGATGCTGCAAAGCGGCGTGGACGTGCGCACGCTTCAGGAGGTACTGGGCCACGAGAGCCTGAACACCACCCAGATATATACCCACATCGCCAACGCGGAGCTGAAAAAGGCTGCGGCAGCCAATCCCCTGGCGAATTTCAAGCCCACTGACACGGAGGACTAAAAGGACATGGTATTTTCCAGCATCCTCTTTATGTTCATATACCTGCCCGTGGTCTTGGCGGTATATTATATCTGCCCGGTTCGCTGGCGGAACGTGTGGCTGTTCGCCGTGAACCTGGTGTTCTACGGCTGGGGCGAGCCGGTGTATATCCTGCTGATGCTCCTTTCCATCTGCATCAACTATGTCTCCGGCCTGCTCATCGGCAGATACCTTCCCGACGCCCGGCCCAAGGCCAAGCGGGTGCTCATTATCAATACTGTCCTCAACCTGGGCATCCTGTTCTTCTTCAAATACTTCGATCTGGTGGCGGAGACGCTGAGCATGATCCCCGGCGTGGACATCCCCACCTTGGGCCTGGCATTGCCCATCGGCATCAGCTTCTACACCTTCCAGACCATGAGTTATCCCATCGACGTGTACCGGGGCGACGGCCATGTGCAGCGCAACTTCATCAAGTTCGGCACCTTCGTGGCCCTCTTCCCCCAGCTCATCGCCGGCCCCATCGTCCGCTACAAGGACATCGCCGACCAGCTGGACGAGCGGCACGAGACGCTGGACAAGTTCGCCTCCGGCGTGGAGCGGTTCGTGGTGGGCCTGGCCAAAAAGGTCCTCATCGCCAACAATGTGGGTATGCTCTGGGACGTCTACGCCAATACCCCCGCCTCAGAGCTCACCTTTGCCGGGGCGTGGATGGCGGCCATCGCCTTCTCCCTGCAGATCTACTTCGACTTCTCCGGCTACTCCGACATGGCCATCGGCCTGGGGCGCATGCTGGGGTTCGAGTTTTTGGAAAACTTCAACTACCCCTATATCTCCCGGACCGTGACGGAGTTTTGGCGGCGCTGGCATATGAGCCTGGGCACCTGGTTTCGCGACTACGTGTACATCCCCCTGGGCGGCAGCCGGAAGGGCCTGCCCCGGCAGATGCTGAACCTTCTCATCGTGTGGGCACTGACAGGCCTCTGGCACGGGGCCAGCTGGACCTTCCTCTTCTGGGGACTCTACTACGCCTTCTTCCTGGTGCTGGAAAAGATGTTCCTTTTAAAATGGCTGGACAGGCTTCCCCGCTTCGTAGGCCATGTTTACACCCTGCTCATCGCCATATCCGGCTGGGTCATCTTCCAGCAGACCAGCGTGGGCCAGACCATGGTATTCTTTAAGGCCATGTATGGCTTCGGACAGGCGGGGCTCATCGCCGGGAAGGACCTATATTATCTCGCTGGGTTCGGAGCGCTGCTCATTGTAGGCTGCGCGGCCAGCCTCCCGGCGGGCCGGGACCTGTTCAAAAAACTGCCGGAAAAGTGCCGGGCCGTGGCCGTGCCGGTGCTGATCGGGTTGGTGTTGGTGGTCTCAACGGCCTATCTCGTGGACTCCACCTACAACCCCTTCCTCTACTTCCGCTTCTGAGGTGAACGCTATGAAGAAATCAGCCAAGATCGCCGTGCTGGTGGTATTTCTGGGCTTCATCGGCGCGTTTTTCATCCTCAACATCGCCATGCCCGACGTGGAATTCTCCCAACAGGAGAACCGATACCTGCAAACGCTGCCGGATTTTTCCTTCCGGGCGCTTTTCGACGGCAGGTTCACCGCCGACTTTGAGAGCTACACCACCGATCAGTTCGCCTTCCGGGACACCTGGACGGCCTTAAAAGCCCGGTGCGAGCTTCTGAGCGGCAAGAAGGAGAACAACGACGTATTTTACTGCGGTGACGACACCCTCATCACCCGCTTCACCGCCCCGTCCGACGAGGACATCGATACAAAAGTGGGCTTTCTCAATAAGCTTGCCGAGCAGAGCGAGATACCCGTCTACTTCGGCCTCATCCCCGGCGCATCGGAGATCGAAGCCTCCCTCCTTCCCGAAAACGCCGACTGCGACAGCCAGCAGGCAGTCATCGATCGTGCCTACGGCGAGAGCGAGGCCATCAATATCGACCTCTCCTCCGCCCTGCGGGAGCATGCCGGCGAGTATATCTTCTACCGCACGGACCACCACTGGACCAGCTTGGGGGCCTATTACGGCTACGAGGCGCTGTGCGAGGCCATGGGCCTGCCCGCCCCCTCCCTGTCCGATTACCAGCGGCAAGTCGTCTCCGACAGCTTCTACGGCACGACGTACTCCTCCTCCGGCTTCGCCTGGGTGAAGCCGGACGAGATGGAGACCTTCGTGCCCGATGACGGTTCCATGACGGTCACCAGCTACGAGGGCGTAAACGTCACAGAAGGGCCTCTCTACGACACGTCCTTCCTGGACGTGAAGGACAAATACTCCATGTTCCTGGGGGGCGTCTCCCCTCTGCGGAGCATCGAGACGGGCCATGAGGGGCCGCGGCTGCTGATCGTCCGGGACTCCTACTCCGACAGCTTGGCGCCGTTTCTCCTAAAAAACTTCTCCCGGGTGGACCTGATGGACCTGCGCTACTACCGGGACAGCCTCTATCAGTACGCCCTGGACAACGATTTCGACATGATACTGGTGCTGTACAGCGTGAGCAACTTCTCCACGGACAACAACCTGTTCCTGCTGGTGCCCAGTATATTGACCCCCATAAGTGAGGAATTTTGACCATGAAAGTGATGCTTGACCCCGGCGCCATCCTGCCCACACGGGCCCATCCCACCGACGCAGGGCTTGACCTGTACGCCCCCCGTACCGTCCTCATCCCCGCCCGCGGCAGCGCCGTGGTGGACACGGGGGTGCATGTGTCCCTGCCGGAGAGGACCGTGGGCATGCTCAAGAGCAAGAGCGGCCTGAATGTAAAGAAGAACATCCTGGGCGAGGGCGTCATCGACGAGGGCTATACCGGCCCCATCGTGGTGAAGCTCTACAACCAGGGTGACGAGGACGTGACCATCGAGGCGGGGCAAAAGCTGATCCAACTGGTCATCCTCCCCATCCTGACCCCGGAGCTGGAGCTTGCGGACAGCCTGGACGAAACGGATCGGGGTGCCGGCGGGTTCGGCAGCACAGGAGCGTAAGGGAGGCAGCTATGGCGTTTGATTTCAAGAAGGAATACAAAGAGTTCTATATGCCCGGGAACGTACCGGAGATCGTGGACATCCCCCGAGCGAACTATATCGCGGTGCAGGGCCAGGGCGACCCAAACGAGGAAGGCGGCGCGTACCAGCAGGCCATCGGCGTATTGTACGCGGTGGCCTATACGCTGAAGATGAGCTATAAGACCGACCACAGGATCGAGGGGTTTTACGAGTACGTGGTGCCGCCCCTGGAGGGCTTCTGGGAGCAAAACGGCGCCGACGGCATCAACTACGCCGACAAGGCCTCCTTCCGCTGGATATCCGTCATCCGGCTGCCCGACTTTATCACGAAGGCGGACTTTGACTGGGCTGTGGAGACGGCGGCCAAAAAGAAAAAGCTGGACTGCTCCGGCGCGGAGTTTCTGACGGTGGATGAGGGCCTCTGCGTCCAGATCATGCACCTGGGCGCTTTTGACGACGAGCCCGCGACGGTGGCGCGGATGGACGCATATCTTGCACAGAACGGGTACGCCAGCGACATGAACGAACACCGGCTGCATCACGAGATATACATGTCCGACGCCAGAAGAATCGCTCCCGAGAAATGGAAAACCGTTATCAGGCACCCTATCAGACCTGTGTCGTGACAAAACGAAAAACCGCACCCCTTTTAAGGGTGCGGTCTTTTATCATTCCGTTTCTGAGCTCTCCGGCAGGGCCTCTTCCCTCTCCTCCAGCAATGCGGCCGGCGGGGCGGCATTGGGGAAAGATACCTCTACTTTGAAGAGGTCCCCGTCCAGGGTGAGTTCCATCTCGCCGCCCATGAGCTCCGTGAGGCTCCGGGCGATGGAGAGGCCTAAGCCGCTTCCCTCGGTGCTGCGGGACTTGTCGCCCCGGACGAAGCGCTCCATGAGCTCCTCGGCTGGGATGTCCAGCGCCTCCCGGGAGACGTTCTTCACGGCGATAGCGGTCCTCTCCTCCCCGGCCGTCAAATCAAAGTAGGCCCGGGTGCCCTGCTGGGCATATTTCAGAACATTGGTGATGAAGTTGTCCAGTACCCGGCCCAACAGCCGGGCGTCGGCCAGGATGAACGTCTCCTGCTCCGGCGTGTGGATGACGGGCTCGATGCCCGCGTCGGCCAGGCGCTCGCTGTACTCCCCCACGGACTGCTGTAAAAGCTCCTTCACGTCAAAGAGTTCGGCGTTCACGGTCACTGCGCCGCTGACGGCCTTGGAGGCCTCCACCACGTCCTCCGTGAGCTTTTTCAGCTTCGCCCCCTGCCGGTCCAGCACGCCCAGATACTCCCTGCGGGTCTCCTCCGGCAGGGACTCGTCCTTCAGAAGCTCGATATAGTTGATGATGCTGGTCAGCGGCGTCTTCAGGTCGTGGCTCACGTTGGTGATGAGCTCCGTCTTCATGCGCTCTGAGCGCATCTGCTCCTCCACAGCCAGGGCCATGCCGTCCCCGATACGGCCCAGATCCTCCCCCAGGTCCTTCCACACCATGTGCAGCTTTTTCGTATCCACCTTATAGGTGAGGTCCCCTGCCGCCAGCGCCGCGGCGGCGTCCCTGATGCGCTTTTCCTCCACGTACCAGCGCAGGATGCAGGGTACCAGCACCGCGTCAAAGCCGAACAGGATCAAAATGAACCAAGCGTTATGGAATGCGCCCATGGCCAGTATAAGCAGCATGAGCAGCACATGAAGGCCCAGGATGCCCAGCACCAGCACCGGGGCGGGCATCTTCCACACCAGCCGCCGCAGCAGGAGCCGCTGGCCAAAAGTCCCGTTTGCAAGCTGATTGGCCAGGATGACGCCGCAGAAAAACACCGCCCACAGCGAGCATATCCGGTCGACGGTGCTGCTGTATATCCCCACGGTATTCATGGCGGCGTATACCTCAGGGAGGCTGTAAAAGACGTTCTTGAGCCAGGAAATGCCGCTGAACAGCCCCAACACCGCCGCGTCGAAGGGGATATGGCCCGTGAGGGTCGTCTTTCCCTGGCGGCCCTCCTGGACCGCCGCCACCATGCTGAACACACCCAGCACCACCGCCAGGATGATGGAGGGTATCCAGATGGGCAGGAAGTAATCCTTGAAGGCGTACAGGTGCTCGAAGATGTAGTACTCCCGGTAGCAGCCGTCATATGGCTCCACCGGCAGGTTCACATAGCCCTCGATCCGGTAATAGTGGCTTGCATCTTCCTCTGTGGCAGTTTGTCCCTTTACCGCGTCCGTCTCCGTGGCAGCCGTATATTCCCCCTCTGCTGCCGTCTCTATTTCTTCCTCAGGACCGTCCAGAAAAACGCTGATAGAGCTGACGAAATGTGACTTATCGGTGGTGGTGTCCACAGTGAGGTTGTTACCGTCCGTCTCGTCTATGATCTTATAGGAAAAGGCCTGGCCGCCATAGCCGCCCAGGGTCTCGTTGGTGGGGTCCTCCAGCCACAAGAGATTGCTTTGCACCGCATACAGGCAGTCCGTGATATAGCGCTGGCAAAGGATGCTGTCCTGAAAGCCGAAGTCCTCGCTGTTCGTTCTGTACCAGCCGTCCTGCAGGGCGAAGTTATAAAGGCCCAGGCTCACCGTGCCCGCCGCCACGCACACGCAGTACAGCAGCATCATCAGCGCCCGGAACCATATCTCACGCATGAGCGTTCTCATCGCGTCACCCCTCGATCTTATAGCCCTTTCCCCAGACTACCTTCAAGTACCGCGGCTCGGCGGGGTCGATCTCCACCTTCTCCCGCAGGTGGCGGATATGGACGGCCACCGTCCCCTCCGCCCCCATGGGGGTGTCCTGCCATACCCGGCGGTATATTTCCCGGCTGGAGAACACCTTGCCGGGGTTCTCCAGGAAGAACTTCAGAATATCATACTCCTTGGGCGTGATGGTGATCTCGTCCCCATCCACGGTGACAGTCTTGGTGTCGTCGTCCATCTCGATGCCGCCCAGGGCCAGCGTGGAGGGCTTTGCCTCCCTCTCGCCCATGCGCATATACCGGCGCAGCAGGGCCTTCACCCGAGCCATGACCTCCTGGGCGTTGAAGGGCTTCGTCACGTAATCGTCCGCCCCCAGCTCCAGGCCCATGATCTTGTCACTGTCCTCGCTCTTGGCGGTGAGCAGGATCACGGGGATGTTGTCGCTCCGCTCCCGCAGCAGCGTCAGGGCGGACACCCCGTCCATCTCCGGCATCATGATGTCCAGGAGGATCAGGTGTACCTCCTCCCTGTCCACGATGTCCAGGGCCTCCCGGCCGTCGGCGGCCTCCAGGACCTTATAGCCGGCCCCGGTGAGATATATGTGAAGCGCGCGCCGGATGTCCCGGTCGTCGTCGCAGATCAGCACGGTATACACGTCGCTCGTCACCCCTTCTAAATGGTAACATAAGGGTAACACAAGTTACGACAAGATGAAAGAGGGAAAATTTTAAGATTTCCTTAAATATTGAAAATAAGACATAAAAAACGCCCCGGCAGTCGGGGCGTTTTCTCGTTTTATTCCTCTTTTGGTATCACCGGTTCCCGCATGACGAAGGCCCGCAGGGAGTTGAGCACGGCTAAGAGTGCCACGCCCACGTCCGCGAACACCGCCAGCCACAGCGGGCAGGTGCCGAACATATCCAGCACCAGGATGATGGCCTTGAAAGCCAGGGCGAACACGATGTTCTGCCAGACGATGGTGCGGGTGTGCTTGGCCGCGTCCAGGGCGGTGACCACCTTCGAGGGGGACGCACCCATGATCACCACGTCTGCCGCCTGGATGGCGGCGTCGGACTTGGCGCCGTGCAGGCTCATACCCACGTCCGCCGCCTGGATGCACTCGCCGCTGGTCTCCGCATCGCCCACAAAAATGAGGGTGCCGCGCTTGATCTGGCGGTTTTGTATCTCCTTCACCACGGCCACCTTCTCCGTGGGCTGGCAGTTGGGGTAAAACTCCCCGATGCCCACCTGCCGGGCGAATTTCTCTGCGGCGGCGGGGCTATCGTCGGTGAGCATGGCGATCTGGCGGTCCTTGTCCCAGGAGAGCACCGTCACCGTGCCGTGAACATCGGGCTTTGCCACGCTGCCGAACACGATCCGGCCGGCATACTGGCCGTTGATGGCCAGATACACGCAGTTTTCGTCCAGCACGTCCACGCCGGGATCCACGCCGGCCTCCTGAAGCATATCCAGCGGGCCCAGGATGATCTTCACCCCGTCCACCTCAACGGTGATGCCGAAGGAGTCGGCGCGCTGCTGGAAGCTCTGGATGAGCTCGATGTAGATGACGCCTTTATAGGCCGCCTTGATGGCCTCGGCATAGGGGCCCTCCGCGTAGGCGCAGGCGTGGGCCGCGATGCGCAGAAATACGTCCGCGTCCATCTTCTCGCTTTTTACGGAGGTGACGCGAAGGCCCTCTCCCTCCAAGGCGCCGGTCTTGTCAAAGACCACCGCCTTGGCCCGGGAGACGTCGTCCATGGCGCAGGTGTTCTTAAAGAGTATGCCCTGGTGGGTCGCCCCGCCGATGCCCGCGAAATAGCTCAGGGGCACGGAGATGACGATGGCGCAGGGACAGGCGATGACCATGAGCACGAGGGCGCGGTAGATGCCCTCGGTCACGGTGGTGTGCAGCGCCAGCGGGGACACCGCGGCGATGATGACCGCGATGCCCAGTACCACCGGCGTATAGATACGGGCAAAATGGGTGATAAACTCCTCTGTACGGCCCTTGGGCCCCTTGTCGGAGCGCACATCCGCCAAAACAGCGCTGGCCTCGGGAGAACGGTTCTCCATCAGGCTCTCGATGTTCTGGCGCACCTTTGCCACGGCATAGCCCTGGAAAAGCTCGCCCAGCTGGTAGAGGATCATGACCGAGGCGCCCTCGCTGGCCTCCCGGATGATCACGGAGGCGATGGCCACCACGCTCATAAGAAGGCTCTCGTCGAAAAGGCGCTTTCTGAAGATGTTGGCCACCGCGCGGATGAACACGTCATAGCCCGCGCATAAAATGGCCAGCACATTCAGCACCACGCTCAGCCATGGCAGGGCGTGCTCCGTCACCACCCCGCCTATGAAGAAAGCGGCGGCGGTGACGAGGCGCCACACCATCACGGTGTCGAAGCCGTGATGCTCATGGTGATGCTCGGCCATGCACTCGTCGCAGGTGCAGTCATGGCCGTGGCCCTCAGCGGCTTGTTTTATCTCCCGTACAAAGCCCATTCTTTCCTCAGGCCTTGCCAGCGCAGCCCAGCACGTCGATCAGCTTGTGGCGCACCAGCTCCTTGATGTTGGCGCGGGCGGGCTTCAGGTACTCGCGGGGATCGAACTTGTCGGGATGCTCGTCGAAGAACCGGCGGATGGTGCCGGTCATGGTCAGCCGCAGGTCGGAGTCGATGTTGATCTTGCATACGCTGCTGGTGGCAGCCTTGCGCAGCTCCTCCTCGGGGATGCCGATGGCGTCGGGCATCTTGCCGCCGTGGTCGTTGATCATCTTCACGTAGTTCTGGGGCACGGAGGAAGAGCCGTGCAGCACGATGGGGAAGCCGGGCAGGCGCTTGGAGACCTCTTCCAGCACGTCGAAGCGCAGAGGAGGCGGCACAAGGATGCCCTTCTCGTTGCGGGTGCACTGGGCAGCGGTGAACTTGTAGGCGCCGTGGCTGGTGCCGATGGCGATGGCCAGACTGTCGCAGCCGGTCTTGGTGACGAACTCCTCGACCTCCTCAGGACGGGTGTAGGAGGAATCCTCGGCGGAGACCTTCACGTCATCCTCCACGCCGGCCAGGGTGCCCAGCTCGGCCTCTACGACCACGCCGTGGTCATGGGCGTACTCCACGACCTTCTTGGTGATCTCGATATTCTTCTCGAACTTCTCGCCGGAGGCGTCGATCATGACGGAGGTGAAGCCTCCGTCGATGCAGGACTTACAGGTCTCAAAGTCGGGGCCGTGGTCCAGGTGCAGCACGATGGGGATCTCCGGGCACTCGATGACAGCGGCCTCCACCAGCTTTACCAGATAGGTGTGGTTTGCATAGGCGCGGGCACCCTTGGATACCTGCAGGATCACGGGAGCGTGCTCCTCGCGGCAGGCCTCGGTGATGGCCTGGAGGATCTCCATGTTGTTGACATTGAAAGCGCCGACAGCATAACCGCCGTCATAGGCCTTCTTGAACATTTCGGTAGAGGTTACCAGAGGCATGATAAAAGACTCCTTTACAATATTTTTCCATGCTCTTTATTTTACCGCAGATTTATGCTATAATCAACCAAAACTTATTATTTTTGGAGGAAACACACATGGCAGATAAACTTGTAGGCGCCTGCATCATCGGGCAGTCCGGCGGACCTACCTCCGTCATCAACGCCAGCGCGTACGGCGCCATCAGCGCCGCACTGGAAGCGGAGGAGATCACCCAGGTCCTGGGCGCCGACCACGGCATCACCGGCGTGCTGGCCGACAAGCTCTATGATATGGGCAAGGAGGATCCCCAGGAGCTGGCGTATCTGAAGAACACCCCCTCCTCCGAGCTGGGCTCCTGCCGCTATAAGCTGGCCGACCCCGAGAAGGACGACACCGACTACAAGCGCATCCTGGAGGTCTTCAAAAAGCACAACGTCCGCTACTTCTTCTATAACGGCGGCAACGACTCCATGGATACCTGCGACAAGATCAGCCGCTATATGTCCAAGTCCGGCTGGGAGTGCCGCGTGATGGGCATCC
>CANRMG010000017.1 GCA_947631675.1 uncultured Oscillospiraceae bacterium | reverse complement strand
CCATCGTCCGGGAGACCGGCGGCCTGCGGGACACGGTGCAGCCCTACAACCAGTACACCGGCGAGGGCACCGGCTTCTCCTTCTCCCGCATGGACAGCTACGACATGGCCGACGCCATCGGCCGGGCCCTGGGGGTATATCAGGACAAGAAGGCCATGGCGGGCCTCGTTAAAAACGCCATGGGCGTGGACTACTCCTGCGACAGCTGGGCCTACGAATATGGCCAGCTCTATCTGAGCATGCTGTAAACATACATATTGGAAGCCTCCCCTGTGTAAGGGGAGGTGTCGAGCGATGCGAGGCGGAGGGGTTGTAAACGTCCGTAACGCGACAATCCCTCAGTCATGCTTCGCATGCCAGCCCCCTTTACACAAGGGGGCCTTTTTTGCGCAATTTTTGCAACCAATCGTGATTTTTCGGCAGTATATAAGCAGGAGGTGAAGCCTATGGATGACAGCGCCATCGTGTCGCTGTTCCTGGCCCGCTCGGAGCGGGCGCTGGAGGAGACGGCGGCCAAATACGGCCCCTACTGCCGCGCCGTGGCGGCCAATATCCTGCCCGACGGCCGGGACGTGGATGAGGCCGTGTCCGATGCGTACATGGCCGCCTGGGGCTCCATCCCGCCTCAGGAGCCGGCGCGGCTGGGGACCTATCTTGCCAAGCTCACCCGCCGGGCGGCCATGAAGCGCTGGCGGGCAAAAGACGCCCAAAAGCGGGGCGGCGGCCAGCCGGAGGCGGCATTGGAGGAGCTTTCCGACATCCTCCCCGGCGGGACCGACCCGGCGGGGACGGTGGAAGCGAGGGAGCTGACCCGGGCCCTGGATAGGTTTCTGGGCGACCTGCCCAACGAGCAGCGGCGGGTATTCCTGCGCCGGTACTGGTTTTTCGATACTATCGACGACATCGCCGCCCGGTACGGCTTCACCCCCAGCAAGGTAAAGTCCATGCTGGCCCGGACGAGGGCCCGGCTCATGGACCGGCTGAAAAAGGAGGGTTATCTATGAACGCTGACTATATCCTGGATGTCCTGGGGGACGTGTCCGACGCCTGGATCGCCGACGCGGAGGCCCCCATCCGCCGGCGCCGCCCGGTGCGGTGGATAGCCGTGCTGGCCGCGGTACTGGCGCTCACCGTGGCCATGGCCGCCACGGCGGCGGCCTATACCGACGCGGGCCACGCCATCCTCTACGCCCTCTCCCCCGCCGCGGCCCAGGCGCTTAAGCCCGTGAACGAGTCCTGCGAGAAAAACGGCGTGCGCATGACGGTGGACAGCGCCGTCATCGAGAACAACACCGCCTATATCCGCATCGATATGACCGACCTCGCCGGTGACCTCTTCGACGGCTCCATCGACCTGAACGACAGCTACAGCGTGGACCGGGGCTTCGACTGCGCGGGCAGCTGCACCAAGGAGGGCTACGACGAGGCCACACGCACCGTCACCTACCTTGTCCAGCTGGCCCCCATGGACGGCACCGTCCTGAAGCCCGGCAAGGTGACCTTCCGGGTGCGGGAGTTCAGCGGCCACTCGGAGCAATGGGAGCAGGTCATAGACAATGTGGACCTGACCGCCGCCGACCCGGCCCCGGAGACGCTCTCCAACACAGACCTGCAGGCCCTGTACGGCCGCCAGGGCCCCCCTCTGGAACAGGACTGCCTCGCCCCCGGCGAGCCCACGGAGATATGCCCCGGCGCGGCGGTCACGGGCCTGGGCTGGGTGGACGGAAAGCTCCGGGTCCAGATACGGGAACAGCTGAGCGCAGAGTTGAACACCACCGGCTTCGTATGGCTGACGGATGAGGACGACGCCCGGCTCGACACGGACTATGAGGTCTTTTTTGACCAGGCCAACCAGTTCCGCTACGACAATTATGACTTTGACGTCACGCCGGAGGAGGCGGGCAGTTTCAAACTGGCGGGCTTCTTCCACACTCTGCGGGACCCCATAGACGGCCCCTGGGAGGTCACTTTCAAATTGCAATAGTTCGTTATATGCGCGAAAAGCCCCCGGGTATCCGGGGGCTTTTTGGGTATATTCCATCTTGCGGCAGGGCAATAAATAGAGTACAATGTGCCATCAAGAAGACCCCGCGAAAGGAGCTGCGTTCCATGCTCACCACCGAATACGCCGAAGCGCAAAAGCTGGCCCAAAAGGAATTTCGCCGCTGCACCGCGGCGGGCGAGTACCCCTATCCCCCGGCCCTGGACGCCTTTCTGCCGACGGAGAAGCTCTCCCGCGCCGTAGATCTGGGGGTGGTGTCCATTCCCCTGGAGTTCGTGGTGGGCACCCGCACCGCCGGCCGCACCAACGCCTTCGCCCGCAACTTCATGCCCCTGATGGACCAAGACACGGAGTTCGCCGGCAAGTGGCAGCACCTGTGCCAGGCCCATCTGGCCGAGGGCATCCGGGACCCCCTGAAGGTCTACGAGTACATGAACCGGTTCTACGTGGAGGAGGGCAACAAGCGGGTAAGCGTGCTGAAATTCTTCGGCGCGGACGCCGCGGAGGCCCATGTGCTGCGCATCCTCCCCGACGACCGGGGCGACCGGGAGACAGCGCTCTACTTCGAGTTCGTGGAGTTCTACCGGGCCAGCCACGTGAACTATATCGAGTTCACCAAGCCCGGCGGCTACGTGCGATTGCAGCAGCTTCTTGGAAAGAGCGCGGGCCAGGTCTGGTCCGACGAGGACCGGTCCCGGTTCCACGGGGCCTACTGCTTCTTCCGCCAGGCCTACGAGGCCCACGGCGGCGATATGCTGGTCTCCACCGTGGGAGACGCCATGCTCTCGTTCATGGAGGTATACGGCTATCAGAGCCTGTGGCAGATGAGCCAGGGGGAGCTGAAAAAGGCCGTGGGCCAGATGTGGGAGGAGATCGTCCTCCTGCAGGAGCAGGAGCCCATCGACGTGAAGCTGGACCCGGAGGCGGAAAAGCCCGAGAGCATCCTGGCCAAGGTCCTGCCCAAGGCGGAGCCCAAAAAGCTGCGGGTGGCCTTCATCCACGACAAGAACCCCGCCCTCTCCGGCTGGACCTACGGCCACGAGCGGGGCCGGGAGCACGTGCAGCGGGTATTCGGCGGCCAGATCGAGACGGCGGCCTATTTCAACGCCCTGGATTCTGACCCCCGGGAGATCATCGAGCAGGCCATCGCCGACGGCGCGTCGGTGGTGTTCACCACCTCCCCCCGGCTCATGCCCGCCAGCCTCCGGGCGGCGGTGGACCACCCCAAGACCGCCATCCTCAACTGCTCCCTCCACCAGTCCCACCGCTACATCCGCACCTACTACGCCCGGATGTACGAGGCCAAATTCATCGCCGGGGCCGTCGCCGGCACCCTGGCCGGCGAGGACGACCTGGGCTATATATGCGACTACCCCATTTACGGCCAGGTGGCCGGCATCAACGCCTTCGCCCTGGGTGCCCTCAGCGCCAACCCCCGGACAAAGGTCTGGCTGGAGTGGTCCGGTGTGGGCGGCGTGGAGGCCGCCACCAAGCGCCTGACGGACCGGGGCATCCGCCTCATCTCCTCCCAGGACTTGGCCAGGCTCGCCGACATGGGCCACACCCCCTTCGGCCTGTCCCTGGTCACCGACGCCGGCCAGACGCCTCTGGCCATGCCGGTATGGCAGTGGGGCGTGTACTACGAGGCCATCCTCCGGCGCATCCAGGACAAGAGCTTCCAGGCAGAGGCCGCCGCCAGCCCCAAGGCCCTCAACTACTACTGGGGCATGAGCGCAGGGGTGGTGGAGATGCACTACTCCGACAAGCTGCCCGCCGCCACGAGAAAGCTGGCAGGGCTTTTGGAGCGGGCCCTGCGGGCGGGGCTGTGCGACCCCTTCCGGGGGCCCCTCTACGACCAGCGCGGCGCCATGATCCTGGCCCGGGACGGCGCTCTCACCACGGAGCAGATCATCGATATGACCTGGCTCAACGAGAACGTGCGGGGCAGCATCCCCGCCTATGAGGACCTGACCGACGTGGGCAAGGCCACCGTGGGCATCGCCGGGATAATGTCCCCGGGAAAGGCGGAGGCATGAAGATCCTGGCCGTGTCCGACGTGCCCTGTCCCGCCTATTACGAGCACTACGCCCCCGGCTGCCTGGACGGGTTCGACCTGATCCTGGCCTGCGGGGACCTGCGGCGGGCCTATCTCGAATTTCTCGTGACCATGGCCCGCTGCCCGGTGATCTACGTCCGGGGCAACCATGACGACGAGTACATAAAGGACCCGCCGGAGGGCTGCGTCTGCGCCGACGGCGACCTGGTGGTCTATGAGGGCGTGCGCATCCTGGGCCTGGGCGGCTCCTACCGCTACCGGCCGGGCGGAAGCATGTATACCGAGCGGCAGATGCGCCGGCGCATCCGCCGGCTGTGGCTGAAGATAAAGCACCACGGGGGCTTCGACATCCTGCTGACCCATGCCCCCGCCCGGGGCCTGAACGACTTCGACACCCTCTCCCACCGGGGCTTTGCCTGCTTCAACGACCTTCTGGAAAAATATAAACCGAGATACTTTATCCACGGCCACATCCACCGCACCTACGGCTACAACATCCCCCAAAAGACCCAGCATGGGGACACGCTGGTCATCAACGCTTTCGAGCGGTGCATCATCGAGTTCTGACAAAAAAATACGCCCTTTCCCAACGGAAAGGGCGTATTTTTTCTTTATTGCTCGTTCACGGCCTGGATGAGGCCCGGCAGGCAGGCTTCAAATTTTACGCCGTACCAGTGGTCCTTTATGTCCGGCATGGTGGTCTTTATGCATTCCACGGTGTAGTCCACCGCGATCTTCAGGGCCTTCTCCATGGGCTTTCCCAGCACCACCGCCCCGGCCAGGGCCGAGGTGAACACGTCCCCGGTGCCGTGGAAGGACACGTCGATGTTCTCCCGGAAGTACTGGAAGAACCGGTCCTGCTCCCGGTCGTAGGCCACCGCGCCCTGGTGGGCTCCGTCATAGTTCACGCCCGTGACCACCGCCACCCGGCAGCCCAGTGCCGCCAGCCGGCGCAGAAGGCCGTGGATATACGCCTCGTCGTAGCCGGAGGACACGTACTCCTCCCCCAGCATGAACGCTGCCTCCGTCAGGTTGGGCACGATCACGTCCGCCATGGCGCACAGCGCTGTCATGGCCTTGGCATAGGCCAGGTCGAAGGCCGGATACAGCTTCCCGTTATCGGCGAACACCGGGTCCACGATCTTCACCATCCCCGGGAACAGCCGGAAGTAGTCAGCCACCATGTCGATCATCGCCGAGCTTCCCAGATACCCGGTGCTCACGCCGTCAAAATCCAGGTTCTGGCTCTTCCAGTGGGCCGCGATGGCGGGCAGGTCCTCCGCCAGGTCCCGGAAGGTCCAGTTAGTGAACCCCGCTGTGTGGGTGGACAAAATGGCCGTGGGGATGGGGCACACCTCCAGCCCCATGGCGGACATGATGGGGTGAGCCACCGTCAGCGAGCACTTGCCGAAGCAGGACAGGTCCTGTATGGTCATGATCCGTTTCTGTCTCATCGTCATACCTCCTTGCGGTGGCATTACTATAGCACAAATTGGATATATAGCAATAACCAGTTTTGATAAAAATTATAATACCAGTTTAGCCATAAAAACCCCTGGGGCGCTTTGCGCCCCAGGGGTCTCATTTTCAGGTCCAGGTCTCCAGCACCTCGTCGGCCAGGGCCTTCAGCGCCTCCCAGCCGGCGGCGGCGTATTCGTCCCGGACGGCCACCAAGTGATACCCGGCATTTTTTGCCGTCTGCCCCGCCGTCAGGGCGTCCTCGTATACCGCCGCATCCGCGGGCCGGGGCGCTCCCAGGCGCTTTGCCGCGGCGTTATATACGTCGGGCCTGTCCTTGCTTATCCCCAGGTCGTTGCAGGAGAGGATGAACTTGAACATGTCCCGCACGCCCTGGGTCTGAAGACACACCTCCATCAGCTCCGCCGGCGTAGCGGACACCACGCACATGGCGACGCCCTTCTCATGAAGGCTCTCAAGGTATTCCCGCACCCCGGGCTTCAGGGGGATGTCATGGCGGTAGTGGTCCTCCATCACGGTCCAGAGCTCCCGCTCCGCCCCCTCGGGGGTATCCTCTACGCCCAGTTCCCGGATGAACACATCCAGCGTCTCCCGAGTGGTCATCACTGCGGTCCGGTCCAGTATCTCCTGGGGCACCTCCCGTACCCCCTTGCGGTGCAGGTATTCCGTAGTAAGGACGTTCCAGCAGCCCATGGAATCCACCAGGGTCCCGTCCATGTCGAAAATCGCGTACTTTTTGTCCATATGTTTACAGTCCGTAAAGCTCCGTGTATTTTTTCGTGAGGTAATCCGTATAAGCGGTGGGATCGAATACGCCGCAGGCATTGGCCACCACCTGGGCGGGGGTGAGAAGGCCGCCGTATTTGTGGACCTTCTCTTTGAGCCACCCGGTGACCCCGGAGAGGTTCCCTCTGCCCACCGGGCCCCACACGTCCATGTCCCTTTCCATGTTCCGCAGCATCTGCGCGCCGTAGGCGCTGCCCAGGGCGTAGGAGGGGAAATAGCCAAAGGAGCCGCCGGACCAGTGGGAGTCCTGCAGGCACCCCCGCTTGTCGTCCGGTACGTCCAGGCCCAGGTACTCCTTATAGAGCCTGTTCCAGGTCTCCGGCACGTCCGTTACCGCCAGGGTCCCGCCGATGAGGGCCTTCTCAATCTCGTAGCGGACCATGATGTGCAGGCAGTAGGTCAGCTCGTCCGCCTCCGTGCGGATCAGGCTGGGCTCCGCCTTATTCACCGCCCGCCAGAACATCTCCGCCGTCACGCCGGCAAGCTGCTCCGGGAAGAACTCTTTGATTTTGGGAAAGACCGCCTCGATGAAGGGCCGGGACCGGCCAATGATGTTCTCATAAAACCGGCTCTGGCTCTCGTGCACGCCCATGGACACGCCGCCGGCCAGGACCGTGTAGTCCCGGGCCGGGTCCACGTCCAGCTCATAGCGGGCGTGGCCGCCCTCGTGGATGACCGAATACATGGAGCTGGCCAGATCGTCCTCATAGTAGTGGGTAGTGATGCGCACGTCCTGGCTGTTGAAATTCAGAGTAAAGGGGTGCTCCGTCTCCCCGATGGCGCAGTGGGCCCGGTCCAGGTCCAGCACCTCCATTAGGAAGTCGGAGAACCGCCGCTGGTCCGCCGCGGGATAGCGCCTGTGCAGGAAGCTCACGTCCGGCTGGGGCTTTTCGCCGATGGCCTTGATAAGGGGCACCAGCTTTTCCCGCAGCGTGGCGAAAAAGCCGTCAAGATACACCGTGTCCACGCCCCGCTCGTACTCGTTCAGGAGCGCGTCGTAGGGGGCCTTGTCCGGGTCATAATACCCGGCGAACCGCCGGTTGAAGTCCACCAGCTTTTCAAGGCAGGGCCGGAAGAGCTCAAAATCGCTGGCCTCCTTAGCCCGGTGCCACACGTCGCTGGCCTCATTGGTGAGCTGGGCGTAGGCCATGTATTCCTCTGCCGGGATGCGCTTCAGCTGCTTCACGGCCCGGGAAAGCTCCTCCACCTCCCGGTTCCGGGGCAGGTCCAGCTCGTCCTTATGCGCCCGCAGGAAGGAGAGCGTCTCGTCCAGGGCCGGGTCCGTCATGATCTTATGCTGCTCCCCGGCCAGGATGCCCAGGGCCACGCCCCGGCCCTCCGCCGTATCCTTGGGGGCCACCGTGTCCCCGTCCAGATAGAGGGCGGAGCTGGCCGTATTGTAGGCGTAGAGCTTTTGCTGCACGGCGTCCAGCCGCGCCAAAACCTCGTTTAGTTCCATGCTGTGCTCCTTTCAGTCCGTCACATACACCTGTGCGCTCTGCCAGTCTGCGTTCTGGGGCAGCCAGGCGGTGAAGCTGCCCTCGCTGGGGATGGCTTCGTATACCGTCCCGCCCACCTGGACGTACACACAGGCGTCCACTGCCGTCTTGGGAAGAGTGCCGGTGAGCTTATAATGACCCTCCATGGTCTTTTCCGGCTCCTCGGCGATGAGCTCGCTCTCCACCGCCTGAGCGCCCGTCAGCACGGACCTGTCCCGCACCGGGGCCGGATACACCGCCGGGTACTGCAGCAGGTACGGCAGCGTCCTCTCCGCCAGGTCCACCACTACCAGATCGGCGTCATATTTGTTTACATAATCTATCCTATAGTTGTTCTGCCGGGAGAAGAAGGCGTGGCCGAAGCTCTGGGCCATATAGGGATAGAGGCTCCGGCCGGAGGAGTCCCGGAACATGAGAAGGCTTCCTTCTGTCCCAGCGTTTTCCGTCTCGATGGAGATGTCGTCGGCGTTGTGGAAGCTGGAGAGATAGCTGAACGTGAACCCGGGATCCCAGGCATAATCCGCCTCCAGCGCCGTTCCCGTGGGGTACAGCATCTCGTATAGGTCTCCCTTGTGCTCCCATACCGGCGTGAAGGGACCGGCAAAGTAGTCCGTGTCCATGCCAGCCGCCGCTAAAATGGCGTCTGCCGCCAGCGCCGCGCCCCGGCTGTTCCAGTGGCTGTCGTACTTCCAGTAGAGCTCCTCGTCCACTGCGGAGAACACGTCATATAGGTTTACATAATTAACACCTTGTGCTGCCAGAGCCGCCTCCAGCCGCTCCCGGTTGCTCCCCTCCGCCACGGTGACGAAGTCCGGGGCGTGCTGGGGGTAGAGGGTGTACTTGCCGCAGGGGACGGTAAAGAGAAAGTCCGCGCCACAGCTCTCGGCGTACTCCTGCATGAGGGCGAGACCGTGGGCGGCGCACCATATCTGGCGGTCCGTCATCTGGTTGGCGCCGGTGATGTCGTTCACCGCCCCGCCGTAAAAGAGCCATCCGTCCGGCCCGATGAGCACGTCGTCGTTGGCGGAGGTGTCGAAGCCGTCGGCGCACAGCCGGTCCCAGGCGGTGATGCCCTCCGGGCGCAGGAAAAACCCGTTGGCCACGTAGGTCTGCAGCTGGGAGAGGACTTTGGTATTGAACGCGCCGTCCGCCCCGGTGAGCCGGGGCACCGCGGCGGGTATCTCGTTGGCCGCCGCGGGGGCGGGGCCATTTATGAGCATGCCAACAGAGGGGATGAGGCAGGCCAGGAAGAACACCGCGGTAAAGAGGATGTAAAAGGCTTTTTTCATGCGCTCCCCTCCCCTCAAAACTGCTGGTAGATGAACGGCGCGAAGCCGCTCTGGGCGATAGCCATGACGCACAGCATCAGCAGCGCCAGGCTCAGCACATAGCCCGCCGGCTCCGCCCATTTCTTTCCGCTCCACCGGGACCATACGCCGGGGAAGAGACTCAGCGCAGCGCCCAGTGCGAGCATGCTCACCGCCAGAGGCGTGCACGAGGTCTGGATGGTCAGGGTGGCCTCCGCCGAAAAGCGCCAGCCGGTGAACATGGCCCCCAGCATCCGCCCGGCGGCGGGCAGGCTCCCGGCCCTAAACAGCACGTCCCCCGTCAGGATCACCAGCGCCGTATAGAGCCGCAGCACCAGCCGGCCCCCGGCGCTCTTTTTAAGCCCCTCGGTACGAATCAGGCCCACGCCCTCCAGGGCGCATAACAGCCCCATCCACAGCCCCCACAGCACAAAGCTCCAGGCCGCCCCGTGCCACAGGCCCGTCAGCAGCCACACCACCGCCATGGGGATGAGGATGGACAGCCTGTTGGCCTTGGGCCGGCCGTATTTGGCCGCCCAGCGCTTATAGAGCCGCTGCTGGGGCTTCGTCATGACGATGGGCATATAGACGTAGTTTCGGAACCACCCGGTCAGGCTCATGTGCCACCGTTTCCAGAAGTCGGTCAGACCAAGAGCCGTGTAGGGCCGGTCGAAGTTCTCCGGCAGGGAAAAGCCGAACACCTGCCCCACCCCAAGGGCCATATCCGTGTACCCGGAAAAGTCGAAGAGGATCTGCACGGCGTAGCCCGCCGCGCCAAGCCAGGCGATGCGCATATCCACCGCGCCGGCGGCGAACAGCCCGTCCACCATCCGCCCCACCACGTCGGCGATGAGGAGCTTTTTGGAGAGGCCCAATATGAACCGGCGGATGCCCCGGGCGGTCTTTTCCGCCGTATGGGTCCGCTCCCGCAGCTGGGGCGCGGCCTGCTTCCAGGGCACGATGGGGCCGGAGACGATGGCCGGGAAGAAACAGATATACAGCGCCGTGTCCACCAGGCCGGGGGCCATGTTGGCGGGCTTCCGGTAGACCTCGATCACGTAGCTCATGGCCGTGAAGGTGAAGAAGGACACCCCCAGCGGCAAGGGGATGGCCGGCAGGGGGATGGCCGTGCCCAGCAGGGCGTTCAGATTGGATACCGCGAAGTCCGCGTACTTGAATACCGCCACCAGGGCCACGTTGAAGGCCACCGCCAGCCACATTACCAGGCGGCGGCCCCTCTTTTCCTCCAGCCGCCCCAGGGCCCGTCCGGCCAGCCAGTTGACCAGTACGGACAGGACCAGCAGCGGCACATATTCCAGCCCGCCGAAGGCGTAGAATACCAGGCTGAACGCCGCCAGGAGGGTATTCTTTCCCCTGATGCCCGGCACGATGTGGTACAGGACGAACACCGCCGGGAAGAACGCAAACAGGAATATCGCGCTGGACAGCACCATCGCTCCGGGCCTCCCTTCAAAAAGATGGGACGGCGCTCACCGTCCCATCATCGTTATTTCAGCACCACTCTTTGTAGCCGACCGGCTCCTTCTTCTCCGGCTCGGGCCGGACGTAGGAGACGACCACGCGGCGGTTGGGCTCCATGCCGATGGAGCTGGTGGTGACGCCCTCGTAGTCCTGCAGGGCGGTATGGATCACATGGCGCTCATAGGAGTTCATGGGCTCCAGGGCCATGCTGCGCTTGTACTTGACGGCCTTGGCGGCCATCTTCTCCGCCAGATGGACCAGGGACTCCTCCCGCTTGGCCCGGTAATGCTCCGCGTCCACGTTGATGTGGTCCTTGCGGTCGCCGCCCCGGTTGACGGCGTAGTTAATCAGATGCTGAATGGCGTCCAGGGTCTCGCCCCGCCGGCCAATGACGGCGCCGATGCCGCTGCCGGTGAGCTGCACGTCCAGGCCGCCGCCCTCCCGGGGGCTGATCTCCATCTCGGCCTGCACGCCCATGCGCTCCAGAAGGCCGGTCAAAAACTGCTCGGTCCGCTCCGCCTGGGTCCCCTCCGCCTTGGGAAGCGGGGTCTTGGGGGCCTCTGGCTTCGCAGGGGCCGGGGCGGGCTGGGCGGCTCTTACAGGCTCCGGCCGGGGGGCCGGCTGGGCCTTGGGGGCGGGAGCGGCCTTCGGCGTGGGAGCAGCCTTGGGTGCCTCGGCCTTCACAGGCGCCGGCGCGGGCTCCTCGCCGGGGGCCTCATAGGTCACCCGCACGACAGCGTCCACGGCGCCGATGCCAAACACGCCCTTCTTCCCACGCTCAACGATCTCGACGGATACGTCGTCCCGCTCCAGGCCGAGCTGTTTCAGCCCGGAGGCCAGGGCCTCATCCGTCGTCTTGCCGCGGAATTCCACTGATTTCTGCATGGTTACGTCTTTTCCTCCGTTATATCCTCGCCCTCGGCAGGCTCCTGGGCCGCCTCGGGCTCCACGGTATCGGTATCGGTGTCGGGCTCCGCCTGTGGCTGGTCCGCAGACGCCGCCGCGGCGATGGGCAGGACCATCTCAGGTCCCGCCGCCGGGGTCTCCTCCCCGGCCGCCTCAACGGTCTCAGCCGCTACGGCCGTCCCGTCCTCTTCGGTCGCCTCAGTGCCGACGGTCTCTGGCTCCTCATAGCCCTCGCTCTCCGCCGCGGCCGCGGCGGTCTTTTCCTCCGCCTCAGCGGGGTTGGTATACCGGTCGGGCACATAGGCGCGGCCGCGGGCATAGCGCCGGTCGCCCACCTGGGAGGCGGGGATCTCCTCTTCGCTGACGCCCCGCTTGGCCAGCTTCGCGGCCCGGGCCTCGGCTGCCTTCCGCTCCACTTCCTTCTGCGCGGCGATGGCCTTCTTGTTCTTCTTGGAGGTATTGCGGTTCTCCACGGTGGCGCCCTCGGCCTTCAGGCGCTCCGTCTCCTGGCGCTTGGCCTCCAGCTCCGCCTCACGGGCCTTCTCCCGCTCGATGCGGTCCGCGTCCTCGATGTCCAGCTGCCGGTTATAGATCTTGTTCAGGATCAAGTCCTGGGCCATGGCAAACACGCTCTGGGCGATCCAGTAGATGCCCATGACGGCGGGCATGGTGAAGCAGATATAAAGGCTCATCAGCGGCATGATCAGGTTCATGGTCTTCATGCTCTGCTGCTGATCGGTCTGGGGGTTGGCGGCGTTGGCGGCCTTCATGCTCAGCCAGCTCAAAAGCGCCGACAGCACTGGGATCATGAACAGGCCCAGCATCGGCCCCCACACGGACGGGGAGCTGAAGTCCCACTTCCAGAAGGAGAAGCTGGGGGTCTGGCTCAGGTCCAGGCCGAGGAAGTTATACCTCAGCTGCTGCAGCTTGTCCGACAGGCCCGCGAAGGCATCGAAGTGCTCGGTGATGAACTTGGACTGGAATATCTGGTCGTAGAACTGGGTCCGGCCGGTAGCGGTCTGGTAGCCCAGGCTGGCCAGCTTCTGGAAGATGGCGCCGCCCTCGGCCACCAGGCTCTCCGGCACGCCCATCATGGTGGTCAGCGGGTAGCGGATGGCGTTGTACAGGGCGATCAGGATGGGGAACGGCAGCAGCGTCCACAGGCAGCCGCCCATGGGGTTGACGCCCTCCTCCTTATAGAGCTTGGCCATCTCCTGCTGATAGCGCTGCTGGTCGTTGCCATACTTCTTCTCCAGCTCCTTCAGCTTGGGGGTCATGCGGCTCATGCGCATCATGCTCTTCTTGCTCTTCAGCTGGAAGGGCAGCGTGATGAGCTTGACCACCAGGGCGAAGAGGATCACGGCCACGCCGTAGTTGCCCACCAGGTTGTAAAGCCACAGCATCAGCGCGCCGAAAGGCTTTGCGATAGCTTGTAACATATTCGTCTCCTATTTTTACGGTACGGGGTCGTAAAAGTCGTGTTCCCCGCGGTGAAAGGGGTGGCACCGGCATATGCGCTTCAAAGCCAGCCACCCGCCCTTCCAGGCGCCGTACCGCTCGATGGCGGTGATGGCGTACTGGCTGCAGGTGGGGATGAACCGGCAGCTGGGCTTGGTGTAGGGGGAGATATGCTTTCTGTAAAAACGGATAGCGGCCAGCAGCAGGCGCTTCATAGCGCCGCCCCCAGCTCTTTGCTCGCAGACATAAATTCCGCCTCCAGCCTTGCGTACGCCGCGGCGGCCGCCCTGGTGCGGGCCACCACCACCAGGTCATAGCCCGGCCGGATGACGCCCTCATTAAGGCGGTATATCTCCCGCAGGCGGCGGCGCACCTTATTGCGGGTGTGGGCCTTGCCCACCTTTGCCGTCACGGTGAGCCCCAGGCGGTTCGTGTTGCCGCCGTTGCGGCGGACATAGACCACGAGGCACGGCCGCACGGCGCTGGTCCCCTTGCGGTAGACCCGGTGAAAGTCCCGGTTCGTTTTCAGGGAGGAAGTGAAGCGCATGGTCCCCTCCTGCGCTCTGGGCCTCAGTAGCTCAGCTTTTTGCGGCCCTTGGCGCGGCGGGCGGACAGGACCTTCCTGCCGTTGCGGGTGGACATGCGCTTGCGGAAGCCGTGCTCCTTCTGGGCGTGGCGCTTCTTGGGCTGATAGGTTCTCAGCATGGTTTTCTCGTCCTTTCTTTTCGTATTACTCATCGGCGGCGCTCACCGCCGCCGTCAGTTGGCAACTGCACCATTATATAAAAAAAAGTATCCAGTGTCAACCAAAAAATCACTGCCGGTTTTCTCTTGCGTTTTACATCGTGATAGGATACAATATAGGGCAAGCGCTTGTGAGGAGAGGAAAACGCGCATGGAGCGCGGGAAAGGGGACATCTATGACAGAATTGCAGCGGTTAGAGCAGATCCGCGCCCAGGCGGAGACGGCGGCGGAAGAGCTGGTCCAGAAGGCGAACCTGCGCCGGGGCCAGATCGTGGTGGTGGGGTGCAGCACCAGCGCCATCACCGGCGAGCGCATCGGCAGCGCCTCCGCCCCGGAGATCGGCCAGGCCGTCTATGAGGGCGTGCGCATGGCCCTTTACTCCCGGGGCATATTTCTCGCGGCCCAGTGCTGCGAGCACCTGAACCGGGCCATCATCACTGAGGCCAAGGCCCTGCCTGAGGATGCGGACATCGTGAACGTGGTGCCCCAGCCCAAGGCCGGGGGCAGCTTCGCCACGGCGTGCTATAAATGCCTGCCCTCCCCCGTGGCGGTAGAGCATATCCGGGCCGACGCGGGCCTGGACATCGGCGGCGTGCTCATCGGCATGCACTTAAAGGAGGTGGCCGTCCCGGTGCAATTGGAGCAGAACACGATCGGCCAGGCCATGGTGCTGGCCGCACGGACGAGACCCAAGTTCATCGGCGGCAGCCGCGCCGTCTACGACGAAAAGCTGAAGTAAAACACAAAAAGACCGCTGCCAGATGGCAGCGGTCTTTTTCAAACGACTCAGAAGTCGTCGTCCATCTTCTTGCTGGTGGGCCGGCCCCATTTCACCTTGGGCTCCTTCTTGTTCAGGAGCTTGATGATATGGCCCCGGTAGCGCCACAGGATCACCAGCGCCATGAACAGCGCCAATGTCCCGCTCAGGCCCTTCAGGTGCTCCGGCGACACGAAGATCCACGCGGCGATGGGCCCCACCACAGCGGCGGCCATGGCCGCCAGGGACATATACTGGGCGAAGGCCACCACGATCACATACACGGCCGTGGCCACCAGGCCGATGCGCCAGTCTGCCAGCCAGTACGTCACCATGCAGGGCAGGATGCCCTTGGTGCCCCGGAACCCGTTCTGGGCGGGGTAGATGGCGCCCAGCATATTGCAGAAGCCGGCGAACAGCTTGCCGACCACCACATAGTTGCCCTCCCGGTTCACGATCAGCATGATGAGCCCGCCCGCCAGGACAGCGATGATGCTCTTGAGCACATCCACGGCGATGGCCGCGGGGCCCCACTTGCTGCCGAACACCCGGACAAAGTTGGCGTAATTGGCGTGGCCGGAGCCATATTTGCGCAGGTCCTTATGGAACACGAAGCGGCTCAGCACCAGGGGCCCGTTCAGCGCGCCCAGTCCATAGCTCAGCACGGCGATGAGGATGAGAAGAACAGGTATCATTCGTTTTCTCCTTTCTGGCGTATCGTGATCCTTACGGGGGTCCCCTCCAGGCCGAACACGGCCCGGATGCGGTTTTCGATATATCTCTGGTAGGAGAAGTGAAACAGCTCCTTGCTGTTGCAGAAGATGACGAAATGGGGCGGCTTCACGCCGGTCTGGGTCATATAGTACACCTTCAGGCGGCGGCCCTTGTCGGTGGGGGGCTGCTGCCGGGCCTGGGCGTCGGCCAGAAGGTCGTTGAGCTTTCCCGTGGAGATGCGCAGGGACGCCTGTTCATTGGCAGCGTTTATCATATCAAATATACGCCCCGTTCGCTGTCCCGTCAAGCAGGAGATGAATACCACGGGCGCATAATCCATGAAAGAGAGGTCCTGTTTGACCCGTTTGCGCATCTCCGCCATGGTGTTGGTCTCTTTTTCCACCAGGTCCCACTTATTGACAACGATGATGCTGGCTTTGCCCGCCTCATGGGCGAGCCCTGCGATCTTCGTGTCCTGCTCTGTGACCCCGTCCCGGGCGTCGATCATGATGAGGCACACATCCGACCGCTCCACGGCCAACTGGGCCCGCATGACGGAGAACTTCTCCACCCGGTCGTTGACCTTGCTCTTGCGGCGGATGCCTGCCGTGTCGATGAAGAGATAGCTGCCGAGATCGTTGTCCACAGGGGTGTCCACCGCGTCCCGGGTGGTGCCGGGCATGTCCGCCACGATCACCCGCTTCTCCCCCAGGATGCAGTTGATGAGGGAGCTCTTGCCCACATTGGGCTTGCCGATGACAGCCACGCGGATGCGCCCGTCGTCCTCCTCGTCCGCCTCCGGGGGCGGGAAATGGGCCATGCAGGCGTCCAAGAGGTCCCCGGTGCCGTGGCCGTGGACGGCGGAGACGGCGATGGGGTCCCCCAGGCCCAGGTTATAAAACTCGTATATGCCTGGGTCGTCGGGGCCGATGGCGTCCATCTTGTTCACCGCCAGCACCACGGGCTTTCCGCTGCGCTGGAGCATGCCAGCCACCTCCTGGTCGGCGGCGGTGATGCCGGTGCCGATCTCCGTGACCATGACGATCACGTCGGCGCTGTCGATGGCCATCATGGCCTGCTCCCGCATGAACAGGAGGATCTCGTTGGCCGTATTGGGCTCGATGCCGCCGGTGTCCACGATGTCAAAGCGCCGGCCCGCCCACTCGCAGGGGGCATAGAGCCTGTCCCGGGTCACGCCGGGCGTGTCCTCCACGATGGAGAGCCGCCGGCCCGCCAGCCGGTTGAAGAGCATGCTCTTGCCCACGTTGGGCCTGCCTACGATGGCCACCAGGGGCTTACCCATACAGCCGCCTCCTTCCTGTCTCTAAAATAACCAAAAACCTGTCTTTTACGATAGCGATGTAGGGACGGCATCTGCCGCCCCGAAAAACGCTGTTCATCTTCGCCCCGCGAGCAAAAAAGGGAGGCGCGCAGCCCCCCTTATCTTGCCGGTAATTACTTCTCCTCGCCTACCGTGACGACGGTGCGTCCGTCATACTGGCCGCAGGCCGGGCAGACGCGGTGAGGCATATGGTACTCGCCGCAGTTGGGGCAGGCCACCAACTTGGGAAGACGCAGCTTCCAGACGCTGGAGCGCCGCTTGCTCTTACGGGCATGGGACTGTTTTCTCTTAGGGACTGCCATGGGTCACACCTCCTGTATATCATCCAAAAGCTGCCCGAGGGCCGCCATTCTCGGATCGATCTGTTTTTTGCAATCGCAGGGTCCGTCGTTCAGGTCCTTCCCGCAGGTGGGGCACAGCCCCTTGCAGTCAGGCCGGCACAGGAATTTCTGGTCCATGTCCAGGATGAACAGGGTCTCCGCCACGTCGGCCACGTCCGCGCCGTCCCCATCCAGGGGAAAGACGTTTTCGCTGTCGGCGTCCTCGGCGTCGGCCTGGAGCGTGGCCGTGAAGCGGGGCGTAAGGACGCGGCGCACCGGCTTTCCGCACCGGTCGCACCGCACGGTCATATCCGCCTTCACATCCGCTTCCAGCTCCAGGATGCCGGCCTCGTTCCGCACCGTGCCCTGGGCCGTCACCGGCCCGTTGAAGCGCTCCAGCGTGGGGAAGGAGAGCCGCTCGCCGTCCAGCTCGCACCGGAAGGGAACGCTCTTTCCCGGCATCTCGATTATCTCGTGCAGGTCTAAGATCATCGGACAAACCTCATACAGTCGCCAAAGTATTATAAATTATGCGCTTGCCGTTGTCAACCTTAAATTTTAGCCTCTCCCCTCGCTTGCGCGAAGTACCACAGCATGATATACTTTTTCCATGAGAGAATTCACCGTCACGAAAAACGACGCGGGCCAGCGTCTGGACCGGTTCGCCGCCAAAGCGGTCCCGGGCATCCCGGCGTCCCTGCTGCAGAAATACTTCCGCCGGAAGGAGATCAAGGTCAACGGCCATTGGGCCAAGCCGGACCTCCGCCTGGCGGAGGGGGATACCGTGCGCCTTTTTATCCCGGAGGAGTTTTTCGGCGCGGAGAAAAAGGACGAAAACGCATGGCTGGCCTCGGTGAAGCCGGCGCTGGACATCCTCTACGAGGACGAGAACATCCTGCTGGTGAACAAGCGGCCCGGCGTGCTGTGCCATGCTGCCGAGGGATGGAGCGCCGACACATTGATCGCCCGCATCCAGGCCCATGTGTACCAGGCCGGCCAGTGGGACCCGAGCGCCGAGAACAGCTTTGCTCCAGCCCTTTGCAACCGCATCGACAGGGGCACCGGCGGCATCGTCATCGCCGCCAAGACCGCCGCCGCCCTCCGGGACATGGACGAGAAGATACGGGCCCGGGAGGTGACGAAGGAATACCTGTGCATATGTGTGGGCACACCAAAGCCGGACCATGGCCGGCTGGAGGGGTGGCTTTTCAAGGACGCGGTGAAAAACCAGGTCTACGTCAAATCCCGTTCCGAGCCGGGGGCCAGCTTTGCCGCCACGGACTATCAGGTCCTGGCGGGCCATGAGGCCTTGAGCCTGGTGACCTGCCGGCTCCACACCGGGCGCACCCACCAGATACGGGTCCAGATGGCCCACGCCGGCTGGCCCCTGCTGGGGGACGGGAAATATGGCCGGGAGCGGGTGAACCGGACATACGGCGAGAGCCGGCAGCTGCTCTGGTCCTGGCGGGTCGCTTTTGATTTTGTCTCCCCCGCGCAGACGCTTGATTACCTGCGGGGGACGGTCGTTGCCGTGCCGGATGTGCCCTTTGTGGAAAAATACTTTCCTGATTTCCATAATACCCTATAAAATCGACAAAAAGACGAATCATTTCCTTTATCTGGATTTCCTTTTGACTATACACAACAGCTTGTTTATAATGGACCCATAAGACCCCAACACCTATTTATTTTAAGGAGGACATCACATGAAGAAGCTCATTTCCCTGCTGGTGGCCCTCGTCATGGTGCTGAGCCTGTGCGCTCCCGGTCTGGCCGCCGAGGCCGAAGCCGAGACCGTCAACGTGCTGTACACCAACGACGTGCACACCTACATCGACAAGGACCTGAACTACACCGTGGCCGCCATGTATCGGGACACCCTGGACAACGTCCTGATGGTGGACGCCGGCGACCATGTCCAGGGCACTGCTTACGGCTCCATGGATAAGGGCAAGACCATCATCGACCTGATGAACGCCGCCGGCTATGACCTGGCCACTCTGGGCAACCACGAGTTCGACTACGGCATGGAAGGCGCCATGAACGCCATCGAGTGGGCCGAGTTCCCCTATGT
>CANRMG010000016.1 GCA_947631675.1 uncultured Oscillospiraceae bacterium | reverse complement strand
GCTGTATCCGCCGGTCATCGAGAATTCCGCCCGGCAGCTGGAGGACCTGGTCTACGGCCGGCTGAAGGAGCTCTACGGCGAGCACCCGGAGAAGATCATCACCGACCGGGTGGATCATGAGATGGATACCATTCTGGGCCGGCATTTCGACGTGATCTATATGTCCGCCCAGAAGCTGGTGGCGGACTCCTTGGCCCACGGCTACCTGGTGGGCAGCCGGGGCAGCGTGGGGTCCAGCCTGGTGGCGTATCTGGCGGGCATCACGGAGGTGAACAGCCTGCCGGCCCACTACCTGTGCCCCAAGTGCTACCACACGGACTTCGAGTCCGGGAAGGGCTACGGCTGCGGCGCGGACATGCCGGACAAGGTGTGCCCCGTCTGCGGCACGGAGATGCGCAAGGAGGGCTTCGACATCCCCTTCGCCACGTTCCTGGGCATCAAGGGCGACAAGGTGCCGGATATCGACCTGAACTTCTCCGGGGAGTATCAGGCCAATGCCCATGCCTATACCAAGACCCTCTTCGGCGCGGACCACGTGTTCAAGGCCGGCACGGTGGGCACCATCGCGGAAAAGACCGCCTACGGCTATGTGCTGAAGTACGCCGAGGAGCACGGGCGGGAGTACACCGCCGCGGAGATGAACTGGCTGGCCCAGGGCCTGGTGGGCGTCAAACGCACCACCGGCCAGCATCCGGGGGGCCTGGTCATCATCCCCCAGGACATGGACGTGACCGACTTCTGCCCGGTCCAGCGGCCGGCGGACGACCCGGATTCGGACATCATCACGACCCATCTTGAATATCATTTCATGGAGGATTATCTTCTGAAGCTGGACGAGCTGGGCCACGATAATCCCACCATGATCAATATGCTGGAGCGCCTCACGGGCACGGACGCAAAGACCATCCGCCTGGACGACCCGGAGACCATGAGCCTTTTCTCCTCGCCAAAGGCCCTGGGCCTGCCGGACAACGACCCCATCATCGGCCAGACCGGCTCCATCGGCATCCCCGAGTTCGGCACGGGCTTCACCCGCCAGATGCTGGTGGACACCAAGCCGGACAAATTCGACATGCTGGTGCGCCTGTCCGGCTACTCCCACGGCACCGGCGTGTGGCTGGGCAACGCCCAGGACCTGATAAAAGAGGGCAAGTCCGTGTCCGACACCATCGGCTGCCGGGACGACATCATGAACTATCTGATGGAGAAGGGCATCGACGACAACACCGCCTTCAAGGCCATGGAGAACGTGCGCAAGAAGAACAAGCAGCTCACCGACGACCAGGTCCAGGTCATGAAGGAGCACGGGGTGCCCCAGTGGTACATAGACTCCTGCCACAAGATCGAGTATCTGTTCCCCAAGGCCCACGCGGTGGCCTATGTGCTGATGGCCTTCCGCATCGCCTGGTACAAGGTCCACTATCCCCTGGCCTTCTACGCGGCGCTGTTCTACCGCCGCAGCCAGAAGGGCGGCTTTGACGCGGAGATGATGACCGGCGGGGTCAACAAGGTCCGCAATAAGATAAAGGAGATCAACGCCAACCCCAACGCCACCGACAAGGAGCAGGACCTGGTGACTACGCTGGAGATGGTGTATGAGTTCTACATGCGGGGCTTCGACTTCGCCCCCATCGACATCTACCAGTCCGACGCGCTGCAGTTTCTGCCTGTGGGGGAGAAGCTGCTGCGGGTGCCCTTCGTGGCCATCGCGGGCCTGGGGGAGACGGCGGCCCAGGACCTGGCCAAGGCCCGGGAGGGGGGCCGGGACTTCGTGTCCATCGAGGACGTGGCGGCGGCCTGCCCCAAGGTGAGCATGGCCCACATCGAGACGTTGAAGGATATGGGCGCCTTCGGCTCCATGCCGGAGGCCAGCCAGATGACCCTGTTCGATATGTAACTGGCTCCCGGAGACGGGAGTGAGAATATTTGCAACGGGAGGGACCTGTATGATGACGACCATACGCAAGCTCCTGGCCCTGGCGCTGCTGGCGGCATTGCTGTGCGCCCTGCTGGGCGCGGCCCCCGGCCGGCTGCTGGAGCCGGCGCCCGGGGCGGACATGGCGCCGCCTGCGGAGGGCGCGGGCGTCCCCCTGGAGCAGGGGCCTGCTCTGGAGGAAACGGATACGCCCATGGTCGAGGCGGGACCGGCGGATATGCCCCCGCCGGACCAGCAGGCCGCGCCGCCGCCCACCGAGGCGCCGGCGGCGGAGACCGTCTATAACGTGACCTATATGGACCCGGCGGCGGGCTATGAAAAGACCGCCGACACGGCCCTGGCGGTGGACGAGACGGTCACATCCTGGACCGAAGGCTGGTATGTGGTGCAAAAGTCCGTCACCATCTCCGGCCGCATCACCGTATCCGGGAAGGCGAACCTGATCCTGGCCGACGGCTGTATCCTTAAGGCGGAGAAGGGCATAAGCGTGCCCGAGGGCAGCGAGCTGACTATCTGGGCCCAGCGCGCCGGCACCGGCACCCTGAGTGCCAAGGGCGCCGACGGCCAGGCCCCCATCGGCGGCGACAGCCCGGAGGCCAAATGCGGCAAGCTCACCGTCAACGGCGGCGTGATCACCCTGGACGGCGAGCAGCAGGACCTGCCTGCCCACGACGGCGAGGTGGTCCTGAACGGCGGCTCCGTGAAGGGCCTTGCGGGCTGCCAGCCCAAGGACAAGGACGGCCATGAGCTGTACCCCCTGACGGTGTCCAACCCCTCCGGCCAGAGCGTGACGGTGGACGGAACGACCTGGGTCCCGGCGGACCACCGGGGCAGCGGGGAGGATAACTACGATACGGACCTGTACCTCTACCTGACTGCGGACATCCACGTCATCTACGTGGGCAGTGAGGTCCGGGAGTACCGCTACATGGACGGAGGCTTCGTCTCCTTCCATGCCTGGGGCGAGCCCCTGTGGACCTGGTCTGAGGACGGCCAGAGCGCCAATGCCCTCTTTATCTGCGTGAACGACGGGACCCCGACCACCCTCTCCGGCCAGGCAGTGGGCCAGGAGACCACGCCGGCCACCTGTACCGAGTCGGGCATCACCACCTATACGGTGACGGTGCAGCTGGAGGGCACGGACTACAGCACCTCCCGTGACGTGGCCGATATAGAGCCGCTGGGCCACAGCTTCACCAACTACGTCTATAACAACGACGCGACCTTCGAGGCGAACGGCACCGAGACGGCCACCTGTGACCGCTGCGACGCCACCGATACCCGGGAGGCGGCGGGGACTATGCTGATCCCCACGGCAACGCCCGAGACGACGCCGGAGCCCACGCCGGAACCGACCCCGGAACCGACTCCGACGCCTGTGCCCACGCCCACGGCCACGCCGGAGCCCACGCCCACGGCCACGCCTGTGCCCACGCCCACGGCCACGCCTGTGCCCACGCCCACGGCTACCCCGGTGCCTACACCTACGGCTACCCCGGTGCCTACACCTACGGCTACCCCGGTGCCCACGCCCACGGCCACGCCCGTGCCTACGCCCACGGCCACGCCCGTGCCTACGCCCACGGCGACACCTGTGCCTACACCTACGGCAACACCTGTGCCTACACCTACGGCGACACCTGTGCCTACGCCCACGGCCACACCGGTGCCTACGTCTACGGCTACCCCGGAGCCCACGCCCACAGTAGTGCCCGCGGCGGTCCTGGCGCCTACGGCGACGCCGGCGCCGACTGCGACGCCTGTGCCCACAGCGACGCCCGTGCCCACGGCTACGCCTGAGCCTCCCGTGACGGCAGTGCCTGCGCCGCCGGCCACTGCGGTCCCGGCGCCTCCCACGGCTGTGCCTCCTACGCCGGTACACGTCACGGCGGCGCCTACGCCCACGGCCGCACCTACGGCCAGCCCCACGCCTACGACTGTCCCGGCCACGGTGGTGACGGTGACGGCCACGCCAGCTCCCACTTCGGAGGCGACGCCCGCGCCGGCGAGCGGCGGCAGCAACACGGTCCTGTGGGTCGCGCTGTGCGGCTGCGCCGTTGCATTGGGCGCGGCGGCGGTGATACTGATTCAGCTGCTGCACAAGCGGCGGTGACGCCCCATAAACAGAAAAGAGCCGCACGGTGCTTAGCACCGTGCGGCTTTTGCTTATGTTGTCTCAGTTGGAAAAGACCCGGCGCATCATGGCCTGCTGGTCCTTGGCGGTGTTGACGATGGCGCTTATGTCGCTGCCGGCGGAGATGAACTGCAGCCCCCGGTCCAGCCAGAAGCGCATATCCTCCTCCGTGTTGGCGCCCACGGCTATGCCGATGGGCTTGCCGGCGGCCTTGCACTTGGCCACGGCCTCGTCCACCAGGGCCAGCACATCAGGATGGAAGATGTCGTTGAGGTGACCGATGGAGCCGGACAGGTCGCAGGGGCCCAGGATGAAGCCGTCCACATAGGGCACGGCCAGCATATTATCCAGGTCGCGGATGGCGTCCACGTGTTCCAGCTGGGCCAGGCGGCACATCCGGTCCGGCGCCTGGCGTATATACTCCATCAGGTCCTCCGCGCCGTAGCGGCAGGCCCGGCGGGGGCCGAAGCCCCGGGCACCCATGGGGGGATACATGCAGGCGTCCATGGCCGCTTTCAGCTCCTGGGCGGAGTTGATCATGGGGAAGATGATGCCGTCCGGGCCCATCTCCAGCACCCGCTTGGCCAGGTACGGCTCATTGTAGGGGATGCGCACCAGAGAGGCCGCGCCCCCTGCCTTGCAGGCGATGATCTGCATGAGCACGGTCTCGTAGTCCATGGCCTCGTGCTCGGTGTCGATCCACAGGTAGTCGTAGCCCAGCGCGCCCACCATCTCCGCGATGCACGGGTCGCACAGGTCCACCTCAAAGCCGATGAGCCGCTGGCCGGCCAGCAGCTTTTCCTTAAAGGGATTCATCATATGCCTCCTAAGATGAAGATATAAAAACTGCCGGGTGCGGAAGCACCCGGCAGCGGAAATAAGGTTTAGGCCTCGGGCGGGACCATGGTCTGGATCAGATCCCAATCCTCCACCAGGGGCTGGATGAAGGGGATGGTGGCCTCACGGATGGTGTCATCGGGCTCGATGACGGTGCAGCCGTGATCGGCGACCAGGGAGTCGGCCAGGGTCTTCTCAGACTCGAGGATCTGCTCATCCTGCCAGGCAACAGCGTTGTTCATGGCAGTCTGCACGACCTCCTTGTCGTGGTCGGACAGGCCTTCCCAAACGTTGTTGTTCATGAAGATCATGTTGGGGCAGATGATGTGGTCGGTCATGATGATGTAGGGAGCCACTTCGTAGAAGGACTGGGCCTCGTAGGTGGTCAGGGGGTTCTCCTGGGCGTCAACGGTGCCGGTCTGCAGGGCCATGTACAGCTCGTTCAGGTTCATGGGAGCCGCGGCAGCACCCCAGGACTCCACCATCTTCACGTACAGGTCGCTCTGGGGGACACGGATCTTCATGCCCTTCAGGTCGGCCAGGGTGTGGACTTCCTTGGAGGTGGTCAGCTGACGGGTGCCATAGTAGAAGGAGCCCATGATCTTCACGTTCACCCCGGCGAACAGCTCGTTGAGCGCGTCCTTGTAGTCGCCGTTCAGGGCGTACTGCATGTGCTCAACGCTCTGCCACAGATAGGGAGCCTCGACCTGCGCGGCCTTGGGAATGGAGGTGGCGAACTGGGCAGGGCCCTCGGTGATGATGTCCACCAGGCCGAACTGCACGCCCTCGACCAGGTCCTGGGAGCCGCCCAGCTGGCCGTTGGGGTAGCCGGTGATGTGGATGCCCTCGGCGTTCTCGTTGATCTCGTCGATGGCGCGCATCATCATCTGGGTGACGACCTGATCTTCGGGGTGGACGGAGCCCCACTTCAGTTCCTTGACGTCATCGGCAAAGGCATTGGCGCCCAGAGCGCATACCATGCAGAGGACCAGGAGGATGGATAGGAATTTCTTCATTTGTGCTTCTCCTTATAATGTAGATTTTTGTATTCAGCAGCGGCGCTCGGGCCGGTTACTGTGAGAGGGGGCTCAGCCCGGCCCGTAGACCAGGTTGGGCAGGAAGTTGGTGATACCGGGGACGAACGTGACGAGCAGCAGCACGATGAACAGCGGTATCAGGAATGGCATAGTCGCTTTGATCACCCGGTTTGCGGAAACCTTTGCCACGTTGGATGTGACGTACAGCACCACGCCCACAGGCGGGGTCACCACGCCGATCATCAGGTTCAGGATCATGATGAGGCAGGCCTGGGTCTGGCTCACGCCCATGCTCATCATGGCCGGGATCAGGATCGGGCCCAGGATCAGGATGGCGGCGGTGCCCTCCATGAAGCAGCCCACGAACAGCAGGAACAGGTTGATGACGATGAGGAACAGGGTCTTGTTGGGGATGCTCAGCAACAGCGCGGAGATGCTCTGGGGGATCTGGGCGATGGTGAGTACGTAGCCGAAGATGTTGGCGGTCATCACGATGGAGAGCACCACACCGGTGGTCTCGCAGGTGGACAGCATGATCTTGGGGATGTCCTTCAGCTTCAGGTCGCCGTAGGCCAGTACGCCGATGATCAGGGAGTACAGGGCGGCCACGACGGCGGCCTCGGTGGTGGTGACGATGCCGGTGTAGATGGAAAGGAACAGGATGACCGGCGCCATCAGGGCCAGGAAGGCCTCTTTGAAGGCCACCCAGATGATGCGCAAAGTGGGCCGCTCGTTGCGGGGATAGTTGCGCTTCTTGGCGTAGTAAGCCACCATGCTCATAAGAGCCACGGCCACCAGCACGCCGGGCAGCAGGCCGCCCACGAAGCAGCGGCCCACGGAGGCGCCCACCGTCACGGCCAGGATGACCATGGGCAGGGAGGGCGGGATGATGGGCCCCAGTACGGAGGAGGCGGAGGTGACGGCGCAGGAGAAATCGTCGTCATAGCCCACCTCGCGCATAGCCTCGATCTCGATGTTGCCCAGGCCGCCGGCGTCCGCCACGGCGGTGCCGCTCATGCCGGCGAACAGCGCCGAGCACAGGACGTTCGCGTGGCCCATGCCGCCGGGCACGGTGCCCACGATCACGTTGGCGAACCGGAACATCTTCCGGGTGATGCCGCCGGTGTTCATCAGGTTGCCCATGAGGATGAAGAAGGGGGCGGCGATCATGGTGAAGGAGTTGGAGGCCTGGGTGATGCGCTGGACCACGGCTACCGGGTCAACACCGGTCATGAACATGTACAGGAAGCTGGTCAGGCCCAGGTTCACGAACAGGGGAAGGCCGGTGAACAGCAGTACGACGAATACGATAAGGGCGACTGTCATTGTTCATCCCCTCCTTTTTCCTTGTAATCTCTCGGGCCCTTGGTCAGACACTCGATGAGCATGGAGATCTCATAGAAGATGATGATGAAGTTGCTCAGGGGGCCCATGAAGTAGACGAGGCCATAGCTGATCGGCAGGGACACGGCCGTGCGGCCGGCGCCCATGCCCACCAGGCGGATGCCGTACCAGACCATCAGCACGGAGAAGATGATGCACAGCACGTGGCAGAACGCCTGCAGCCACTTCTGGCCGCCCTTGGGCAGCGCATTGAGTATGGCCGTGATGCGGATGTGCGCGTCCTTCCGCTCCGCGATGGCCCAGCCCAGATAGCAGACCCACACGTACATGAGCTGGATCAGCTCTTCAGACCAGACGATGGGGTTTCTCAGGATCCACCGCCAAAAGACCTGGGCGATGCCGAGGATGAAGATGCCGGTCAGCAGCACCACGCTCATCACGTCGATCGCCGTCTCAGTGCCCTTTTTCACAGCGGGGACTACCTTGCCGAGAAAAACGCCGGATTGTTGCAAATTTACCACCTCTCTCTTAGAGTCGCCTCGAAGATCGTCACTTCTCCGAAGCAGATGTCATTTTTGACTATATCAAGTGCCAAAATAACAATGAAATTATAACAGATTCACCATTATGAGTCAATGTGTTCCCTTTTGTGGTGAAACGATTCTACAAATACACAAAGAAACGGAGATGAATTTTGTAAAATATGACGAACGTCATCTTCTCTTTGCCGCCGCACTGGACAAAAAATCCGGCAATTTATGCATATAGACGGTTGTAATGGGGGAGGTTATGTGCTAAAATGCACAATAGGTTACTCTGCGAGGCTCTGTTTTTCACATTTTATACATTTTGACAAAGGAGAGACGACTATGAAGCTGGATCGCGTGAGAGAAAAGCTGGCCGCCGGGCGGCTGTGCTTCGGCACCCACTGCTCCACTACGGAGCCCTGGTATTACGAGATGTGCGGGTATCTGGACTACGACTATATCTGGATCGACAACGAGCACGCGGGCATGACCATGCCCATGGTCCAGAACGCCATCGTGTCCACCAACGCGGGGGGCTGCGCCGCCTTCGTGCGGGTGCAGAACCACGACATCGAAAACGTGAAGCCCGTGCTGGAGGTGGGGCCCGATGGGATCATCTTCCCCATGGTGAACACCGCCGCCGAGGCGGAGCACTGCGTGGCCCTGTGCTCCTATCCCCCTGTGGGCATCCGGGGCTTCGGCCCCCTGCGGGCCATCCAGTACGGCAATATGTCCCTGGACGATTATCTGGCCCAGGTGGACAAGAGCGTGCTGCGCCTGCTCCAGTGCGAGCACGTGGACTCGGTGAACAACCTGGACGAGATCCTGGAGGTGCCGGGCATCGACGCCATCATCTGCGGCCCCATGGACCTGTCCGCCTCCGTGGGCAAGCTGGGCAAACTCACCGACCCGGAGGTGGTGGGCCTGATGCAGCAGATCATCGACAAGTGCAAGGCCCATAAGGTGGCCTTTGGCCTGTCCATCGGACTGAATCTGGACCTGGTGAAGTTCTGGGTGGATCAGGGCGCCTCCTTCGCCTCCATGGGCACCCCCGCCGACTACTTCTGGGCCATGAGCAAGGACATGATCGCCCAGGTCCGGGGCATCGAGGCAGAGAGAAAGTAACTATTAAAAGGTAGGAAGCATACCCGCCATGGACATGACCGCCGTCATCCAAAAGATGCTGGCCCTGCTGCTGCTTCTGGCGCTGGGCTACGTTTGCAACAAGCTGGGCCTGATGGACCGGTCCTTCGCGGACCGTATCTCCAGGCTGGTGGTGAACGTGACCATGCCGGCGGTGGTGCTCTACTCCGCTATGGACAGCGGGGAGCCCATTTCCCACGGGACGCTGCTGCTTTTGGCGGCGACGGGGGTGGGGATGTTCTGCATCCTGATGGCTCTGGGCCTGACGGCGCCCTGGCTGTGGCGGCCCAAGCGGGAGGACCTGGGGACGTACCGGTTCGTGACCGCTCTGCCCAACACCGCCTTCATCGGCTATCCGGTGGTGATGGCCATGCTGGGCAGCCGGGCGGTGGTGTACGCGGCGGTGCTGAACCTGCCCTTCAACCTGGGGATGTTCTCTATGGGCCCCGTGCTCATGTCTGGCGGCCGGCAAAACGGCTTTTCCTGGCGGAAGCTGGCCAACCCCGGCGTGTTCGCAGCCCTGGGCGCCATCGTGCTGGTGGTCACCGGCCTGCACGTGCCGGGGATCGTCCGGGACGTGGTGGGCATGGCGGGCAACACGGCCACGCCCCTGGCCATGATGGTCATCGGCTCCCAGCTGGCGGATATGTCCTTGAAAGAGGTGCTGGGCAACGGCCGGGTGTACATATGCTGTCTGTTCCGGCTGGTGATCCTGCCCACGGCGGTGTGGCTGGCCCTGCGGGGGCTGGTGTCCGACCAGATGGTCCTGGGCACGGCCTCGGTCCTGGCCGCTATGCCCACCGCCACCAGCGCCACGGTCATATCGGTGGAGTACGGCGGCAACGAGAAGCTGGCCTCCCAGACCGTGCTGATGAGCACCATCCTGTCGGCCGCCACCATCCCGCTGATGATGTATCTGTTCTTTGGGCTTTAACGGCGCGAATGCGCCTGACATAAAAGTATGTGACAAAAGGAGAGACCTGCTATGAGAGAACTGTTCCCCGACGGCGTATGGCCCGTCATGCTCACCCCGTTCACCGATGACGACAAGGTGGACTTTCCGGCCCTGAAGCGGCTGGTGGATTGGTATGTGGAAAACGGCGTCACCGGCCTTTTCGCGGTGTGCCAGTCCAGCGAGATGTTCTTCCTGTCTCTGGAGGAGCGGGCCGCTATCTCCAAGGCGGTCGTGGAGGCCGCCGCCGGCCGGGTGGGCGTTATTTCCAGCGGCCAGCTCTCCACGGACCTGGAGACCCAGGTCAAAGAGGTGGAGACCATCGCCGCCACCGGCCCCGACGCCGTGATCCTGCTGAGCAACCAGTTCGCCGCGGAGGATGAGTCCGACGAGGTGTGGATGGCGAACCTGCAGAAGCTGCTGGACCGGATCGACCCCGCCATCAAGCTGGGCTTTTATGAGTGCCCCTACCCCTATAAGCGCCTGATCGCACCGGAGGTGCTGGGCAAACTGGCCGCGACCGGCCGGTTCTATATGATGAAGGACACCTGCTGCGATGCGGCCACCATCGAGAAGAAGCTGGCCGCCATCAAGGGGAGCCACCTGAAGCTTTATAACGCCAACACCACCACGGCCCTGGCTTCCCTCCGGGCCGGCTGCAGCGGCTACAGCGGCGTGATGGCCAACTTCCATCCTGACCTGTATGTATGGCTGTGCAAGAACTTCGCCAAGTACCCCCGGCAGGCGGAGCTGCTGCAGGACGCGCTGACCATGTGCTCCTTCATCGAGAAGCAGTGGTATCCCGTGAACGCCAAGGTGGCCCTGCACGGCCTGGGCATCATGGGCACCATGACCCGCACCAAGGACCCCGCCGCCATGACGCCCACCTGGGAACTGGAGGTCCGGCAGCTCATGGAGCTGAGCCAGGCCATGCGGGAGCAGATCAAGGACCTGACCTGACGGGGGAGAGCCGCCGTGCTGAAGAGGCCGAAAATACTGGTGGTGGGCAGCATCATGATGGACGTGATCGCGTCCACCCGGCGCATGCCCGGCCCCGGGGAGACGGTCATCGGGATGAAGTTTCGGACCGCCCCCGGCGGCAAGGGCTCCAACCAGGCTGTCCAGTGCGCCCGGCTGGGCGCCCATGTGACCATGGCGGGCCAGGTGGGCGGCGACCTGTTTGGCAGGACCATGCTGGAGACCGCCTCGGCCGCGGGGGTGGATATGTCCCGCGTGTCCGTGGATGAGAATGAGTCCACCGGCGTGGCCCACATCACCCTGGAGGTGTCCGACACCGGCGTGCAGAACCGGATCACCGTCTGCCCCGGCGCAGGCTATACCCTCAAGGTGGAGGACGTGGCTTGGGTGAAGGACGCCGTGGCCGGGTACGATATGGTGCTGATGCAGTTCGAGCTGCCCATGCCCATCGTCGAGGCCGTGGCCCGGTGGGCCCATGAGGCTGGGGTGCCCGTGATGATCAACCCCGCCCCGGCGGCCCCTATGAGCAGAGAGCTTCTGGCCTGCGCTGACTATATCTCCCCCAACGAGCACGAGGCGGCCATCCTGGCCGGCCGGCCCATCCGGGTGGAGGGCGGCGTCAACTTTGACGACGTAGAGGCCGTGGTCGGCGCCCTCCGGGCCCAGGGGGCGGAAAACGTCATCATCACCCTGGGAGAAAACGGGGCCGTCGCCGCCGGAAAGGAGGGCATACGCCACACGCCCTGCGTGAAGGCGGAGCACGTGGCCGATCCCACCGCGGCGGGGGACTCCTTCGTGGGCGCCTTCTGCACTGGCCTGACCGCCGGGCTCAGCCAGGAGCAGGCGCTGGCTTTTGCCAGCCATGCCGCGGCCATCACCGTCTCCCGCATGGGCGCCATGCCCAGCCTGCCCACAGTGGACGAGGTACAGAAGCTTCTCCGGGAGCGGGACTGCACGGTCTTCGATCCCGCCCTGCTGGATGGGCTGAAATGACCTGTTTATAAAACAAAAGCCCCCTGACGCGGTACCGCGTCAGGGGGCTTTTTGTGTGCGTCTTATATTCTGGCCACGCCGGAGTCCCGGGCGGCCTGGGCCACTGCGGCGGCCACCGTGTCACGCACCCTTGGGTCAAAGGGCTTGGGGATGATGTAGTCGGCGCTGAGCTCGTCGCCGCTCACAAGCCCTGCCAAGGCGTGGGCGGCGGCCACCTTCATCTCCCGGTTTATATCGCTGGCCCGCACGTCCAGGGCGCCCCGGAACACGCCGGGGAAAGCCAACACGTTGTTGAGCTGGTTGGGCAGGTCGCTGCGGCCCGTGGCGGCCACGGCGGCACCGTTGGCTTTGGCCTCGTCGGGGAATATCTCAGGGGTGGGATTGGCGCAGGCGAACACGATGGCGTCCTTCGCCATAGAGCGGACCATATCCCCGGTGATGGCCCCGGGGGCGGACACGCCGATGACCGCGTCGGCGCCCTTGAGGGCGTCGGCCAGGGTGCCGGTGAGGCCGGTCTTATTGGTGCCGGCCGCGAGAGCGGCCTTGGCGGCGTTGAGGCCGGGCCGATCCGCGGCGATGGGGCCGGACCGGTCGCAGACGATCACGTCGCCGGCCCCCGCCTCGGCCAGCAGCCGGGCGATGGCGGTGCCGGCCGCGCCGGCGCCGTTGATGACCACCCGCACATCCTCCAGCCGCTTATGGACCACCTTCAGAGCGTTCAAAAGCCCCGCCAGGGCGATGATGGCGGTGCCGTGCTGGTCGTCGTGGAAGATAGGGATGTCGCAGAGCTTTTTAAGCCGCTCCTCGATCTCGAAGCACCGGGGCGCGGCGATGTCCTCCAGGTTGACGCCGCCGAAGGAGCCGGCCAGAAGGGCCACGGTGTTCACGACGTCGTCTGGGTCCTTGCTGCGCACGCACAGGGGGATGGCGTCTACGCCGCCAAAGGCCTTGAACAGCACGCACTTGCCCTCCATCACGGGCATGCCCGCCTCGGGGCCGATGTCTCCCAGGCCCAGCACGGCGGAGCCGTCGGTGACAACCGCCACGGTGTTCCACCGGCCGGTGAGCTCATAGCTCTTTGCCGGGTCCTTCTGTATCTCCAGGCAGGGGGCCGCCACGCCGGGGGTGTAGGCCAGGCTCAGCGCCTCGGCGGTGTCCACCGGGGCTTTCGGCTGGACGGACAGCTTGCCCCGCCATTTCGCGTGAGCTTCCAGGGATGCTTTCAGATAGTCCATGATGCGCTCCTTATTTTAAAGATAGGGCGAGTAAATGCCGCCGCGGCAGTCGCAGAATACGCTGACGGGGAAGTTCTCTACCGTGAGACGATGCACCGCCTCGGTGCCCAGCTCGGGAAAGGCTACCACCTCGCAGGCTTTCACGTAATTGGCCAGCAGCGCCCCGCAGCCGCCCTCGGCGGAGAAGTAGACGCAGGTGTGCTCTTTTATGGCGTCTATGACGGCCTGGCCCCGGCGGCCCTTGCCGATGAGACCTTTAAGGCCCGCTTCCAGCAGGGCGGGGGTATACTTGTCCATGCGGTAGGAGGTGGTGGGGCCGCAGGAACCGATGGGCCGGCCCGGGGGCGCCGGGGTGGGGCCGGTATAGTAGATGATCTGCCCCGCCGGGTCGAAGGGCAGGGGCTTTCCCGCCTCCAAGAGCTCCGCCAGCTTCTTATGGGCGGCGTCCCGGGCGGTGTAGATGACCCCGGTGATACGCACCTCGTCCCCGGCATGGAGGCCTTTGATCGCTTCATCCGTTAGAGGGGTAGTTATATGTTTATCCATTACAGCACCTCCGAGGCGTATCTGAGGGAATGGCAGCCGACACTCACGGCGCAGGGCAGGCCCGCAATGTGGGTGGGGGCGGCCAGGATGTGTACGCCGATGGAGAACTTCTTCGTGGCCTCATAGAGCTCCTGCTCCAATGCGGCGTAGAAGGGGTCGGGGTTGGGCTCGGTCCGCAGCGTGGCTTTTTTGGCAAGAGCCGGGGCCCGGTCGAAGCTGCCGCCCAGGCCCACGCCGATGCTCACCGGCGGGCAGGCGTCGGGCACGGCCAGCTTTGCCGTCTCCAGCACGAAGGCCTTCACGCCCTCCACGCCGTCGGCGGGGGCCAGCATGGCGATGCGGCCCTTATTTTCGCAGCCGAAGCCCCGGGGGACCACGGTGACCTTCACCCTGTCCCCGGGCACCAGTTCCACATTCAGGAGCGCCGGGGTGTTGTCTCCCGTGTTGGTCCGGCGCAGGGGGTCCGCCACGATGGAGGAGCGCAGATACCCCTCCTTCACCGCCCGGCGGACGCCCTCGTCCGCCGCGGCGGGGATGTCGCCGGTAGTGTGCACGTCCTGCCCCACCTCCAGGTACACTGCGGCCATGCCCGTGTCCTGGCACAGGGGGAGATTTCCATTTTTTTCAAAATTTTCGATGATATAGGGGTTGCCGAAGGCGTAGAGCTTCTCCTTCACCGCTTCCGGCAGCTCCAAACAGGCCTTTACATACAGCTTCGCCACGGCGTCGGCCAGCCGCCGGGCATCCAGCTCCCGCACGCTCATCCGGGGTAGGTGACCTGGGGCTGGCGCTTGTGCTCGCTGATGCGGTGGAAGCGGTCGATGACGGCTTTATCGTGCTCACTGGCCTCACCGGTGAGGAGGAACTTATCGATGGCGGCGTAGGTCACGCCCATCTCGCCCTCGTCGGTCTGGCCCTCGAAGAGCCCTGCGGAGGGGGCCTTGGTGCGGATGGACATGGGCGCGTCCAGGTATGCCAAAAACTCGTATATCTCCGTCACGGTCAGATCCGCGATGGGGTCGAAGTCATAGGCCCCGTCGCCCCACTTGGTGAAGTAGCCCATGTAGGCCTCGCTGCGGTTGCCGGTGCCTGCCACCAGCCGGCCCTCGGCGCCCGCCACAGCGTACAGGGTGGTCATGCGAAGGCGGGGGGCGATGTTGGCGATGGCGGCGGGGGACATATCCGTGACGCCCTTGAGCGCTTCCATCTCCGCCTCCCGCACCGGGGTCAGGTCCACGAGCCTCGTTTCGATGCCGTACCTTTCGGCCACAGCTTTGCCGTCCTCCAAATCGATATTGAAGTTGCGCTGGGAGGCGCAGGGCATGAGGATGCCCATGGTGTTATCGCAGGCGGCCTTGCAGAGGATGCCCACCAATGTGCAGTCCTTGCCGCCGGAGTTGCCGTACACGATGCCCTTCTGGCCGCTGGCAGCCAGGGTCTCTTTTATGAACGCTACCCGCTTTTCAAATTCTTCCTTATAATCTCGCATTTGTCTGCTCCTTTATGAAAAAGGCCGCCGTCCGGCGGCCTTTTGGTTTAACCCATGTATATATACTCGTCTCTGTCCGCGCCCACGGAGATATAGGTGAACTTGCAGTTCACCGCCTCCTCCAGGTAGCGGATGTAGGCCTGGGCGGCCTTGGGAAGGTCTGAAAACTTCCGGCAGCCGGTGATGTCGCCGGAGAAGCCCTCGTGGTACTCGTAGACGGGCTTGCACCTCTCCAGGGCCGGCTCCAGGGGGAAGCGGTCGATGCGCTCCCCGTCCAGCTCGTAGGCCACGCACACGGGGATCTTCTCAAAGCCCGAGAGCACGTCCAGCTTCGTCAGGGCCAGCTCCGTGGCGCCCTGCATCTGCACGCCGTAGCGGGTAGCCACCACGTCAAAGCCGCCCACGCGGCGGGGCCGGCCGGTGGAGGCGCCGTACTCGCCGCCGGCCTCCCGCAGGTCGTGTGCCTGCTGGCCGTCGAACTCGCACACGAAGGGGCCGCCGCCCACGGCGGAGGAGTAGGCCTTGGTGATGCCCACCACGCTGTCCAGCTTCTTGAAGGGGATGCCAGCGCCGATGGGGGCGTAGGAGGCCAGGGTGCTGGAGGAGCTGGTGTAGGGGAAGATGCCGTAGTCCAGGTCCCGCAGGGCGCCCAGCTGGGCCTCCAGAAGGAGGCTCTTGCCGCCGTCCACGGCGCCGGTAAGGTATTCGGTGGTGTCGGTGATGTGCTCCATGAAGGGGCCGCCGAACTTCATCACCCAGTCGTACATGGCCACCGGGTCCAGGGGCTCATGGCCGTAGCCCTTGGCCACGGTCAGGTTCTTCCAGTCCACGATGTCCGCGAGCCGGTCCTTCAGCACCTCCGGGAACAGCAGGTCCCCCATGCGGATGGACTTGCGCATGTACTTGTCGGAGTACACCGGGCCGATGCCCCGGCGGGTGGAGCCCTGCTTCTTGGCGCCCATCCGGTCCTCCTCCAGACCGTCCAGGAGGGGGTGATAGGGCATGCAGATGGTGAGCCGGTCGCTGATCTTCAGGTTCTCCGGGCCGATCTGCACCCCGTGGGCGCGCAGATCCTCTACCTCCTTGGCGAACTGCTCCAGGTCCACCACCATGCCGGGACCCATCACGTTCACCGCCTCGGGCCGCAGGATGCCGGAGGGGAGCAGATGCAATATGAACTTGCCCCGCTCGTTCACCACGGTGTGGCCGGCGTTGTTGCCTCCCTGGTAGCGGGAGACGATGTCATACTGGCTGCTGAGCAGGTCCACCATGCGGCCCTTGCCCTCGTCGCCCCAGTTGATGCCAACGACTGCTGTGATCATTTTGGTAACTCTCCTTATCTCTATTCGCGTACGCGATCTTAGACGTTCGTCTCTGCCTCCACGCCCAAGTCGGCGGCGTATTTTTCCAGCACGGGCCGGGCGTAGGCGCTGAGGAAGCTCTCGGTCTGCTCCGGGGCCAGGCCCACGAATTTCCGCACGTCCAGGACCTTATCAAGGTCCGCCTGGGTCAGATGGAAGGCCGGGTCGGCCAGAAGCCGCTGGAGGAGGTCGTTCTCGCCGCCCTCCATCTTCACCTTCACCGCGGCGGCCTGGGCATGCTGCCGGATGGCCTCATGCAGCTCCTGCCGGTCCCCGCCCAGGGTGACGGCATGCATGAGGATGTTCTCGGTGGCCATGAAGGGCATCTCCTCGGCAAGGTGCTTTTCCATGACCTTGGGATAGATGCGCCCACCCCGGATGACGTTTATGACCAGGGTCAGGGCCCCGTCAGTGGCAAGAAACGCCTCGGGCAGGGAGATGCGCCGGTTGGCCGAGTCGTCCAGCGTCCGCTCCAGCCACTGGGCGGCGGCGGTGTCGGCGGTGTTGCGGGCGGCGTTGATGACGTACCGGCTCAGGGAGCATATGCGCTCGCAGCGCATGGGGTTGCGCTTATAGGCCATGGCGGAGGAGCCCACCTGCTCGGAGCCGAAGGGCTCGTCAAACTCCTTCATGTGGGCCAAAAGCCGCAGGTCCTGGGCCATTTTATACATGCTCTGGGCGATGCCGCCTAAGACGTTCAGCACGTAGGCGTCCACCTTCCGGGAATAGGTCTGGCCGGACACGGGCATGCACGCGTCGAAGCCCATCTTCGCCGCGATCTTCTTCTCCAGGGCCAGGACCTTCTCTCCGTCGCCGCCGAACAGCTCCAGGAAGCTGGCCCCGGTGCCGGTGGTGCCCTTGCAGCCCAGAAGCTTCAGGTGCGCAAGCTCGAACTCCAGCCGGTCCAGGTCCATGAGATAGTCCTGCAGCCAGAGGCATGCCCGCTTTCCCACAGTGGTGGGCTGGGCGGCCTGGAAGTGGGTGTAGGCCAGGGTGGGCACGTCCTTGTGGGCTTTGGCGAAATCGGTGAGCGCCCCGATGGCGTTCACCAGCATGGTGCGGATGCGGAGAAGCGCCTCCCGCATCTGGATGATGTCAGTGTTGTCGCCCACGTAGCAGCTGGTGGCCCCCAGGTGGATGATGCCCTTGGCGCTGGGGCAGGCGTCGCCGTAGGTGCGGATATGGGCCATCACGTCGTGGCGAAGGCGCTTTTCATAGTCTGCGGCTTTTTCGTAGTCGATGTCGTAGATGTGCGCGCGCATCTCGTCCAGTTGCTCGTCGGTGATGTCCAGGCCCAGCTCCTTCTCGCTCTCGGCCAGGGCGATCCACAGCTTCCGCCAGGTGGAGAACTTGAAGTCCGGGGAGAAGATGTGCTGCATTTCCCTGGACGCATACCGGGCGCACAGGGGATTTTCGTAAATATCCTTCATGATCAGCCTTTCTGGCCGGACTTATCCAGCGCGGCGGAGACGAAGCCCAGGAACAGGGGGTGGGGGTGGTTGGGCCGGCTCTTGAACTCCGGGTGGAACTGCACGCCCACGAAGAAGGGGTGGTCCGCCACCTCCACGGTCTCCACCAGGCGGCCGTCGGGACTGACGCCGCTGATGACGAGACCGGCCTGGGTGAGCTTGTCCCGGTAGTCGTTGTTGAACTCGTAGCGATGGCGGTGGCGCTCGGAGATCTCCTTTTTCCCGTAGCACTTCTCCATCATGGTGCCTGGCGTGATGACGCAGGGATAGGCGCCCAGGCGGAGGGTGCCGCCCTTGTCGATCTCGTCGTTCTGGCCGGGCATGAAGTCGATGACCCGGTGGGGGGCATACTCGTCGAACTCCCGGGAGTTGGCGCCGGCCAGCCCCGCCGCGTGGCGGGCAAATTCGATCACGGCCACCTGCATGCCCAGACACAGGCCCAAGTAGGGGATCTTGTTCTCCCGGGCGTAACGGACGGCGGCGATCTTTCCCTCGATGCCCCGGTTGCCGAAGCCGCCGGGGACCAAAATGCCGTCCACGCCGGCGAATATCTCCGCGGCGTTGGCGTCGGTGACGGTCTCAGAGTCGATCCACTTCAGGTCGATGCTGGTGCCCTTGGCGTAGCCCGCGTGCTTCAGGGCCTCGCTGACGGACAGGTACGCGTCGTGCAGCTGCACATATTTGCCCACCAGGGCGATGGTGACGGTGTGGCTCAGGCTGTGGATGGAGCGGACCATGGCCTTCCACTCGGCCAGGTCCGGCGCCTTCGTCCACAGGCCCAGCTCCCGGCATACGATGAGAGAGAAGTCGCTCTGCTCCAGCATCAACGGCGCCTCGTACAGCACGGGGATGGTGCGGTTTTCGATGACGCAGTCGGGCTTTACGTTGCAGAACATGGCGATCTTGCGGAAGATGGAGCTGTCCTTGATGGGCTCGTCGGAGCGCAGCACGATGATGTCCGGGGCGATGCCCATGCCCTGCAGCTCCTTGACGGAGTGCTGGGTGGGCTTTGTCTTGTGCTCCTCGCTGCCCTTGATGAAGGGCACCAGGGTCACGTGTATGTACAGGGAATTTTCCTTGCCCACCTCGTGGCCCACCTGGCGAATGGCCTCCAGAAAGGGCTGGCTCTCGATGTCGCCGGTGGTGCCCCCGATCTCGGTGATGACCACGTCGGCGTTGGTCTTCTTGCCGACGTTATAGATAAACTCTTTTATCTCGTTGGTGATGTGGGGGATGATCTGGACCGTGGAGCCCAGATACTCGCCCCGGCGCTCCTTGTTGAGCACGTTCCAGTACACCTTGCCGGTGGTCAGGTTGGAATACTTGTTCAGGTCCTCGTCGATGAACCGCTCATAGTGGCCCAGGTCCAGGTCGGTCTCCGCGCCGTCCTCGGTGAC
>CANRMG010000015.1 GCA_947631675.1 uncultured Oscillospiraceae bacterium | reverse complement strand
AGGCGCTGCCTCCTTGGAGCGCCGCCGGCGGGCGGCCCTCATCAGCCCGAGGCGCGGACAGAACCGGCAATGCGCCTGCTTGGCACATTGTTGAGCGAAGCGAAACGGTGCGCAGGCGTACTGTCGGGCTGTGCCGCGCTATGCCAACATAGAAAGGGCCGGCCGCACTATGCTGCGCCTTTCTTACTCCTCCGCCGCCGTGAACACCGGCTTGCCGGCCTTCATGCTGGCCGCCGTGACGGTGCCCTTCACGCTCTCGCCGTCCTCGCTGACGGTGAAGGGGATGTTGAAGCCCTCGGTGGAGCCGCCGTAGCTCTGAGGCTTGACCATGACCTCCCGCAGCCAGGCTGTGTGGGTCTCGGCGCTGGTGTCCTCCACGATGACCTCCAGCATCAGGGTCTTGCACTTGTCGCCCTTCAGCCGGTCCATAGCAATATCTCGCAGCTTGGGATACAGCTTCTTGTCGGGATCGGCATAGAAGGGGTCAGCGTCCATGCTGGGCTCATAGCCGTTGTCCTTGGTCTTGGTCTGGCCCAAAATATTTTTGATCTGCTCGGTATCGGAGTTGAGCTCCACGCTCATCTCCTCGATGTCGTCGCCGATGATCTCGAAGGCCGCCTCTGCGGCCTCGGACACCTTGGTATGGAACTCCGTGTCCAGATAGTGGGCCATCGCTTCCCGTTCCAGTTTCATTGCTATACCTCCTGAAGTATTAAATGGTGATTTCATACTGTGCGGTCATATCCATGACCCAGGTCTCCGTCCGATCGGCGGGTCTGTCCCCCTGACGGGGCGCACTGGCCCGTTCTATGGCGGTCAGGCGCCGGTCCTCCGTGAGGGCCGGATATGCCCTCAGCCCCTCCAGGTATCTGCCCAGCGCGTCCATCCAGCCGGCCATATCTGCCCGCCGGTCCTCGTTGGGCCCGCCTGCCCGGCACACCACAGTGAAAGGCCAGCAGCACACCCGCCAGACCCGGCCCGTCACGGACCGGCGCTCCTCCCGGACGACCTCTCCCGCCCTGGGGAAAATGGCCATTCCGCCCTGTTCATCCAGGCTTGCGAAGGCGAACCGCTCCCCTTCCGCCAGGCCGGGAAATGCCTCCGCCGCCGCCAGCACCGCCCGGGCCACGCTGTCAAAGCTCTCGCCCATACGCTCACCGCCCCTCTATCTCGAAATGGGGCAGCGCCTCGAACCGGGCGGCGGAGGCGATGGCATATACGCCATCCCGCTCCCGGTCCATCCGGCCGAAAAACCCCTCCGGCCAGTCCTGGTCACAAACGGGCTCCTGCCCCTCCCAGGTCCCCACCAGGAAGAAGCCGAACTGCTCCCCCGTGTCGAAGGTGATGTACGCCTCCGGCTGGTCCGCCTGCCGCCAGCATTTGGGCGGCAGGTACGTCTTCCCGGCCACCACCGCCGCGCCCTCCTGCTGCATATAGGGGATGAGCACGGTGACGCCATCGGCCCGCCGGCCGCCATAGTCCGCCGGCTCGGCGCCCTCGGTCCGCTGCACTTGTACGCCCTGGATCACCGTGGGGTACCACAGCCCCTCCCGCCGGTTGAACACCGTCACCACGTCTCCGAACATGGCTCAGCCCTCCCCCAGCGGGACGGGATATATCCCTGCGTACAGCAGCGGCACGCCGTTTCGATCCGTCACACCGGCCAGATACCGCTCTATCACGGCCCTCACCTGCCCCTGCCGCCAATCCTCGCCGGCATTCTGTCCGGCGGGAGCGGCGAAGCTTATAGACTCCGCCCCGGCGGTGATGGACGTGACCGCCCGGCCCGTCACCGTGCCGTCGGCCCGGACCACGGTCCCCCCGGCTCTCTCCATCCCATGGAGCTGGTGCACCAGCTCCATCTGACAGCGCTTCACCGCCTCCGCGCCGTCCCCGACGGGCGCCGCCGCTTCCAGCTTCCGCATCCCGTCCACGCCGGTGGCCGCGTTGTCCATAGCCCGGCAGGCCTCCCAGACCAGGCGGTCAAAATCCGCCTGGTCCAGCTCATCGCCGTAGAGCGCCTGGTATTCCCCGAAGGATACCTTCTCCATGACCTCACTCCGCGCCGATGGTGGCCTTCACCACGCCGTCCAGCCGCTCGGCGAACAGCGTCATGCCGCACACCACCGTGTCGGCGGCGGTCATGTTGGTGTAGTCCGCCTCCTCGTGGATGCCCACGAAGCCGGAGCCGTCGGCGGTGAAGTCGAAGGCTCCGTTCAGGTCCGCCCCGTTCACCGGGATGTAGTACAGCACCAGATTCTCCTTGGCGGTGGCGTAGATGGTCTTCTCGGGCACGGTGCCGTTGAGGATGACGGTGCCCAGGCCCATGAAGTTCTCCACGTAGCTCATGCCGAAGGCGGTCTGCATGGTGATGGGCGCAGTGGCCAGATAGTCCGCCACGTCCAGGGGATTGAGGAAGTACACGGCGTTGACACCGTCGTCCTCGAACAGCTTCTGCAGCTGGCCCCAGGCATGGGCGATGGCCGCCTGGAAGGTGTCGCCCTTCGCGGAGCCCTCGCCGGTGGCCAGCAGGTCGAAGAAGTCCTTGCGGATGCCCTTCTGCACGTCCCGGAGCATCTCGTCGGTGAGCATATCCACCGCCTGGTCGTAGCCCCGGTCGATGATGGCCTCGGCGGAGGCCGCCTTGCGCCACTTCTTCAGGGTGATCTCCTTGATGGTCACGGCCTCGGTCTGGTACTTCGAGAGGGGGATGGTCTCGCCCTCGGCCACCTCGCCGCTGCCCAGGGTACCGGTGGCCTTATAGGCCTTCAGGGCGGTGCCCGCCTGCTTGGGGATCTGCCGGGCCACGCCGATGGCCTCCATGAGCTTGGCGATGGAGCCGCCGAAGGCGGTGACGAAGTCGATCTCCCTGGCCCGGGCCAGGTTGTCTCTGGTGATAAGATTGGTTTCCGCCATATCAGTTCTCTCCTTTGAAAAGTTTGATATTTTCCGCGATCGCGGCCCGGCGAAGGGCCCGGTCGGGGATGCTGATGATCTGTTCGCGGGTCACGGCTCCGCTGTCGGTGACCGCCGCGGTGAAGCGCACAGGCGGCCTTTCGGAGGTAAACGCCCCGGGGTCCCGCGTCCGCAGGTCGTCCATGACCGCCTCCAAGCCCTCCAAAGCGCCGTCCTCCCCCAGGTTCAGCCCCGCGTCACGGGCCGCCTGGGCCGCGGCGTCTCTGGCCGCCAGGGAGGTGAAGCCGTACCCCGCCAGCGCGGCGTCCAGGGCCCGGTCAAAGTCCCGTTCCGCCAATTCACCGGCATGTCTGGCCTCCGCCTCGCCCATCTCCTGCTCATGCCGGGCCAGCACGGCATCGGCCGCTTCCTCTGAAAGGCCCAGCTCCTGCAAAAACTCACGTTCCATCTTCCCCGTTCTCCTTTCCGCCGGCACCGACCAGTGCCTTGGCCTCCTGCTCGGGATAGCCCTCGAACTTCATAAGGTAATACCAGAAGGGCAGCCGCCCGTCGGCCACGTACCCATACCACCGGGCTCTGTCCTCCTCCCGGTTGTAGGTCACGTCTCCGAAGTCATATACCGCCTGATAGGCCCCCTCCGGGGTCAGACCCATGGCGTCCGCCGTCTTGTCCAGGGCGTACAAAAGCCCGTCCAGCGCCTCCTCCAGCCGGTCCCGCACGTCCTTCACCAGCTGCACGGTCCGCCGGTCGTCCGCCTCCACCTGGGTGGCGGTCATGAGCCCGGACCGCTCGTTGAACACGAAATAGCCGTTGGAAAAGCCGCACTTAAAGCCGATCTGCCCCAGCAGCGCCCGGATGCCGGCCAGCCGCTCCTCCGTATGCAGCGCAGGATCGATGGCCTGGTAATATTCCTCCGGCCCCACGCCGAACACCCGCCGCACGAACCGGGGCAGCTTCACCGCCTGGCCCATGCCCCCGGGCAGGCCCGTCTGGTCCGTGAGCCGGTCGTCGATGAGGCATATCCGCTGGCTGTCGTATATTTCCTGAACAAAGCGGCTGTAGGCCACGTCCAGGTCCTCCAGCTCCCGCAGCGCCTCCGCGAATAGGGGCAGGCCCATAGGCGAGCCGGGCCGCAGGTGGTTGGCCCCCGGCATGCGCAGCACGGCAAACAGGGGCCTATCCAGTCCCTCCGCCGTCACATCCTCCGCCAGCCCCGCCCAGGGCGTGGCCTCGATGGGCACGGCCTTCCCCCGGTCATAGGGCCCGGTGCCCACCATGCACCGGTTGCTGACGGCATACCGCCCGTCGGCCAGGAACCGGTGGTACTCCAGGCGGGTATAATACCGCTCGCCGTCCCACCGGCCGCTCTCGAACACCGCCCCGGTGACCATGTCCCCCGCCGTCTGGGTGATGAGGAATTGCTCCGGCGTCAGGGCGTCCACGCCCTCGCCGTTGGGCTTGAGGATCACCGTGCCCCAGGCGCAGCAAAGCTCCGTCCATTGGCGCAGCTGGAAGTAGAAACCATCCACCTGCTCCTGGAGCCAAGCCCCCCGCGGCGAGCCGGAGACGGTGACCTTCACTGCCAGCGTAGCCAGACGCGCCAGCTCTGTGCATACGCTCTTGGCGAAGTTCACCGTCTCTATGCCCTGCTCCCCGTCCCGCCAGGGCGGCCTGCCCCGGTACACCTGGGCGCACAGGGCCGCGGCGTCCCCGTCCCCGGTCCATCCCTCCCGGACGCCGAACAGCTCCTCGGCCAGCGGTGCCAGGCCCGTCCCCGTCCTCTCCTTCTTCCGAAACAAACTCATGCTCTCTCCTCTCCTCACGCGTAGGTCCCCCGCCGCGTGAAAAAGCTCTCCATGGCGTACCGCAGGGCCGAGATGGCGTGGTCGTCCCTGTCGGGATACCCGCTCACCGGCCGGCCCTCCCGGTCCCGCTCGTACTCATACCGGCTCAGCTCCCGCCATGCCCCCGGCGTCCGCTTGGGATCGGCCACGATGGTCCGGCTCTGCAGCCACTTGAACCCGTACTCCACGCTCCCCGGCCCCTTCACCGCTCCCCGGGCGGGCAGGCCCATGTCCCGCCAGTCCGCGATGCTCTTCGGCTCCGCCGAATCGCAGGTGATAGGCCGGTCGAAGTACCCTTTCCCGTATATCCACGAGCCCGTCTCCCGGTTGCTCTCTCGGTTTACATAATGTTCATCGATCAGATATATCCGCTCCCGGGCGCTGTCGTAGTGGACCCGCAGGAAGGCGAACTTGTCCGGGTACCAGCCGAAGTCCGCCCCCTGGTATATCCGGTCCATATGAGAGATCTCCTCGTCGGTGATGGTCCGCCGTTCCAGCTTTTGGAACACGTTGGCGCCGGTGCCCACCGCCTCGCCCATGTACTCGTGCCGCCAGGCCCGCTCGTCCGCCGCCTTGAGCCGCTCCGCCTCCAGGAAGAACGCCTCCCCCAGCCAATCTCTTGGCGCGTCCAGATAGCAGCTTTTATGGCAAAGCCTGTCCGGCCGCTCCTCCTGTGCGTCCAGGTTGGCCCAATGGTCCCGGCTCAGGGGCGGGTTATAGCTCTCGAAGTTCCAAAAGACCTCCCCGCCCCGCATGGTGGACTGGAGGATGTTCCGTATCTCCTCCCGGCCGTTGAACTGGTCCTTCTCCTCGAAGTGGGTGACGGCGATGTACCCGAAGGGCACCTTGATGCTCTTCAGCTTCATGGGGTCGTCCGCCCCCCGGAACAATATCCGCTGCCCGGTCTTCTTCCGCACCAGCTCCAATGGTGACAGCCGCGCCTTCCAGCCCGCCGCCAGGCCCAGCTTGTCCAGCGCCCAGCAGTACTGGCTGAACACGCTGTCCCGCAGCGTATTCCCCACCTTTCGCATCACCAGCGCGTGCATTTGGGGGTGCTGCATCAGCAGCACCGGCACCATCAGGCTCACGGCGGAGCTCTTCAAACTCCCCCGCCCGCCGCTCAGGTCATAGTGGGTATGCCCATGGGCAAATACATCATGTGCCAGGTCATAAAACCCTGGCCCAAGGACCTCCGACATTCGTACCTCAGACATCGACGATCACCGTAGCCTCTTCCCCATCGTCCTTGTCCTTCTCCTTGGGGTGTTCCTGCCACTTGTCCCCCCGCCGGTTGTTGAGCCAGTACATCTGCGCCCGCAGGTCCCCGCCCAGCGCCTTGTCCAGCAGCGCCTGCTCCACCTGATAATCCACCGTCTCCCTACCCTTGCGCACCGCCTGGGCGATCTCGGGGTACTTTTTCTGCCACTTATAAAAGGTGCTGACGCCGATGCCCATCTGCCGGGCGATCTGCTCACAGGTGAGCCCGTCCCTGGCCCAGCCCTCCAGCAGCACCAGCTTCTCCTCCTCCAGCCACATCTCCGCCTTCAACATCCTATCCCCCCTTGCTTGATGCCCATAAAAAGACCCCGGCGCATGCCCGCCGGGGCCCTCGTTCCTTATGCAAGTGTCCGCATTATAACACGCGTTTTCCCTAAAGTCGTCTCTTGCGATTATCATTTTTCCGCAAAAAAATGAGGCGCGCCTCTTTTTTTGGCCCCCATGAAAGCCCAGCGCAGCGGGTTTCATGAGAAAAGGAGAAAGGCTTCTGACCGATGAATAGGGGTGCTGCTAAGCAGCCCCCCTATCATCTTCTGGGTAAAGTTTTTGGGCCTCAATGGAAACCAGCGAAGCGCTTCCATTGCGCAATGAAATTTGAAAGACGCAGCCTAAATCGTCGTTATGGCTTTTCACCGACGGTGACATCCATTTTTTCCTCGTAGTACTTCACCATGGCGATCTGGTCCTCGTCGATGTGGCCGTTGTCTTTCATCCAATCCATCACATGCAACACAACGTCCGTCATAGGCGTGTCCACGCCCAGTTTGTGGGCATAGTGCTTGGCGTTGACGATGTCCTTGCGGTGGACGGCGACCCGGGCGCCAGGCTCGTAGTCCCGCCGGATCAGTTTGGGTATCTTATTCTCATACATGGGCCCTGCGATGAAACCGGTATGAGTGGCATCAAAAGTGGTCTGCAAGTCGATACCTGCCTTGGCGGCGAAAGCATAACCCTCTGCCATGGCGACAAGATAGGCTCCGCCGATCATGTTGTTCACGAGCTTTGTCACGCTGCCACTGGCCGAGCCGCCAGTATACACCGGGGTGCCCATGCAGGCAAGAAGAGGCTTGACCTTTTCATAGGCTTCTTTATCACCGCCGGTCATGATCGCCAGCGTCCCGGCGATAGCCATAGGGTTTCCGCCGCTCACCGGGGAGTCCAGCAGATAAAGACCCGCTGCCTTGGCTTTGCCGGCCAGGTCCAGCACGATATCCGGAGCAGTGGAGGACAGGTCTACGATGATGTTGCCAGGCTTGCCCAGGCGAATCGCCTCTTCCACAGAGTGGATGATAATAGGATGGGTGGGAAGCATCTGCATGATGACATCGCAGGTACTATAGATCTCTCCGGGGTCGCTGGCCGCAGCAAAGCCGGATTCCTGAAATGCTTCCACCTGCTTGGGGATCACGTCGTAGCCGATCACCTCGCAGCCGCTTTTTGCCGCTACATTCTTCGCCATGTGCAGACCCATGACGCCCAAGCCCAGAAAACCGATCTTCATGCGTATATCCCTCTCAGCCGATGAAATCTGCCAATACCTGGTTGAAAGCTTCCGGTTCCTCCATGAACATCATGTGGGCCGTTTTGAAGATCTTCAACTGGGAACCAGGGATGTGATCATGGGTCCACTGGTTGTTGGATACCTTCACATGGCTGTTTTCCGCAGCGATGACCAACGTGGGCAGGGTAACGGTGGGGATCACGTCCCGCCAATCTGTATAAACATGGTTCAGAAGCATATGCGTGCACTGCTGGGGCGGGAACTTCAGGCTCTCCTCCAGTGTCTGCTGGAAGTACTTTTCTTTTCCTTCAGGCGTAACGATCATCATGTCCACAAATCCCTTGGTGGCTTCCACGGTGTCGTTGAGGATAGAGGCCTTCAGTGCCTCCAAATTGGGATTGTCAGAGAATCCGTCGGGATTGCTATCGTTGATGAGGCACAGAGGAGGCTCATCAACCATGACCAGCTTACTCAGCCGCTCAGTGCGGAAAAGATCCCAGTAGCTCCACACGACGGAGCAGCCCATAGACCAGCCCAGAAGCGTCACATCCTGCAGGTCAAGATAGTCCAGCAGTTGCTTTACATCTGTGGCCAGGCGGGAGATGCGATAACCATACGTTACCTTCTCTGACTCACCGTGGCCCCGCAGGTCCACTGTTACGACCTGGTACTTTTGTGCCAGCACAGGAACGTTCTCACAAAAGGCTTTGGCGCTCTGGTCCCAGCCGTGGATCATCACCAAGGGTTTGCCATTGCCGTTTACCTCATAGTGGATGGAAGCGCCGTCGTTGGTCTTGAAAAATGCCATGGGATGTTCCTCCTTAAAATTTTTTCTATAAAAATATTATCGCAATCCTCTTTCTTGAATTGTAAAGGAATTTACATTTTAAGAAAAACTGTTATAATAGCCAAAAAGAATAACCTAAAATTATGGATTATGCGGAGGGAAAATGAAACAGATCGCGATGGCCGGGACAGGGTATATACCAGCGATTTTCCATCGATTCGGGCGCCCCAAACGTTTATCTGCCGGAGAGCAGATCTTCATGAAAGACACAGAGGCAGAAGAGATATATTTTCTGGATCAGGGAAAGGTGCGGGCATATCTGCTCTACCCTGATGGCACAGAGCGTACGCTATGCTTTGTAGAGCGGGGCAATCTGGTGGGCGAAGAGGCTGTGGCCCGGCCACCGGTGCGCATCGTCTGTGCCGACGCGGCCACAGATGTCCTTTTCTATGCCATGGATGGACAGACACTTATACGGAATTGCCTGGATGTGCCGGAAGGCCTGCCGGAACTGCTGGCGTTGTTCATGAAAAAAATCGAGCTTCTGTCCAGCTGGATCTTCTATGCGCAATTTACCCGCAACGAGGAAAAGCTGGCGTGCTTTTTATATTCCAACACAGGCCGAAGTGCGGAGGTGCACTATACCCAGGAGCAAATAGCCGCTGTCACAGGTATGAGCCGAGTAAGTGTTTCAAATTGCCTGCGCGCGTTCTCGGAAAGTGGACTCATACAGCAGCAATACAAAAAGGTGATCGTCTTAGATCGTCCAGGCCTGCGGGAACTGTTTGCCGGCCAGGTATTCTATACGACTGCAATAACGCCAAGCGATTGAAAAGAGAATAGCGGTTGCAGTTTTGTATCTCATATTTTGCAAAAGGGCAGCGAATTGGGTCTGACCCTGACGCAAAATGGCAGAAATGACTCCGCAGGGATGTGCGCATTCATTTTTCTTTTCAATAATCCTTGTACAATCAAGTACCAAACTGCCGTTTGCACTCACAGGATGCAAACGGCAGTTTGATTTGATTATCTTTTGTTTTTGTAAAACTTACCCTTGACAAATGCTCTCTGGGAAAAAGGAAGAACAGTCCTGACCGATGATGGGGCCTGGCTGACCAGGACCTCGAATCTTCAGGACCGTTCTGACGTCAACTGCCGCTGTCGTAAAATATCTTCTCCTCCGGCAGCACCAGTCCCAGCTTATCTCTTGCGATGTCCTCGATGGTCTTGTCGTCGTAGCGGTTGTCGATGGCGTACTGCAGGGCGGCGTTGGCCTCCTGGATCTCCTCTACCTGCTCCCGCAGCTCCGCTTCCGTCTCGCTGGCCTGCGCCACCTTTGTCCGCATATTCATCAGGGCGATACAGGCGTACGCGATCAGCCCCACGATGACCAGGGCCGTGAGCCAGCTTGCCCGGCGCAGTTTCATGGCGTCCCGCTCCTTTCTGTATCCGGCGTTTCCGTTTCCGTTCCTCTGCTTTAGCGGCTATTATTGTAAACCATTTTTTGCCGTTTGAAAAGAGCTTTTTTATGAATTTTCCTGCGAGGCCCATTCCCTGCCGGACAGGCACCATCAAAAACCGCGCCCCACGGGCCCCCAGGGCCCACACCTTTCCCGCCGCCGGCCGGACCACCGGCGACGCGCCCAGCCGCCATATCCCCAGTCCCATAGCCGCCGCCAGCGCCATATAGAGCCGGGGCCGGCCCTCCAGGCTGGCCATGCCCGCCAGAAACAGCGCGCTCACGGCGGTCAGCGCGAACAGCCCGTCCCCCGCCAGGGCCGGCAGCCCCAGCTTATCCCGGAGCCCGCCCAGCAAATCGTAGAGGAGCCCCAGCCCCGCCCCGGCCAGGAAAAGCCATCCCGCCTGGGTGAGCTGGACCATCGCCGGCAGCGCCATTACCGGAACAGCCGGGACCAGAGCCCGCCGGAGGCCGTATCCTCGTAGTCCAGGCTTGCAATCTGGCCGGATATATTCAGCTCCCCGCTGGATTTCTCCAGCTTATCCACCTTCAGCCTCTCGCCCCGCACGTACAGCAGTCCCTTCACCGTTTTCACGGCCACCGTCTCCTCGTCGAAGCTCTCCACCTCCTCCACGCCGTTCATCCACAGGCCCCTTCTGTCCTCCATGGTCAGCCTGTGGCACGTCTGGGCCAACCGGTCCTTCTCCTCGTAGGCCATCGCAAACCCTCCCAATATCCTTTACCAAAGGATATGGCCCAGCCCGCCCCGATATGCCGCCCGGGATTTTACATACATTTTACATCGTTCCCCTGGCATTTTTGACGCCGGTCCTCTATCATAGAAACATACTACTGACATCCATACGAAAGCGAGGGCGCCCCGTGAGCCTTATCTACTGTCTGGAGGACGACGACAGCGTCCGCAGCCTTATCCTCTATACCCTGAACGCCTCGGGCTTTGAGGCCCGCGGCTTCCCCGACAGCGTCCCCTTCTGGCAGGCCATAGCCGCCGCCCGGCCCCATCTGATCCTGCTGGACATCATGCTCCCCGGCGAGGACGGCCTGCAGGTGCTCGCCCGGCTCCGGGCCGACCCCTCCTATGCCCGCGTGCCCGTCATCATGGCCACCGCCAAGGGCACCGAGTTCGACACGGTCACGGGCCTGGACCGGGGCGCGGACGACTATCTTGTAAAGCCCTTCGGCATGATGGAGATGGTCTCCCGGGTCAAGGCGGTGCTCCGCCGGGCCTCCCCGGCCGCGGACGGGGAGCTTCTGCGGGTGGGAGACGTCGTTCTCAACGAGCGGGAGCACACCGTCACCGCCGCCGGCGAGCGGGTGGCCCTCACCCTGAAGGAATACGAGCTTTTGCGCCTTTTGATGGCTGAGCCCGGCCGGGTGTTCGACCGGGACACCCTTCTGGCCCGCATATGGGACACGGACTACGCCGGCGAGACACGCACCGTGGACGTGCACGTCGGCTCTCTCCGCGCAAAGCTGGGCCCTGCCGGCGCCGCCATTGAGACGGTCCGGGGCGTAGGTTACCGGATGGAGGCGGACCCATGACGAAGAAGATATTCCGCTCCATGTGCCTGGTGGCCCTGTGCGTGTTTCTGGCCAGCCTGATCCTCATCATGGGCGTGCTGTACGGCTACTTCTCCCGCATCCAGCAGACCCAGCTGCGCATGCAGACGGAGCTTACCGCCCAGGGCGTGGAGACAAGCGGCGCCGCCTATTTTGACGGTCTGGACGTCCGGGACTATCGCATCACCTGGATCGGCCCGGACGGCGCCGTCCTCTACGACAGCGCCGCCGACGCCGGCGCCATGGAGAACCACCTGGCCCGGGACGAGGTGCGCCAGGCCCTGGCTGAGGGCCAGGGCGAGAGCCGCCGCTATTCCGCCACCCTCATGACCCGGGCCCTCTACGCCGCCCAGCGGCTGTCGGACGGCTCCGTGGTCCGCCTGGCCATCGGCCAGAGCACCGTCCTCACCATGCTCCTGGGCATGGGCCAGGGCGTGGCTGCGGTGGTTGTCATATCCCTGGCCCTGGCCCTGTTCCTGGCCCGGCGGCTTTCCCGCCGGATCGTGGAGCCTCTGAACAGCCTGGACCTGGACGAGCCCCTGAAAAACCGGGGCTGCGAGGAGATAGCCCCTCTCCTGCGCCGCCTGGACAGCCAGCAGAAGCAGCTCCGGGACCAGACCCAGATGCGCCGGGAGTTCACCGCCAACGTCTCCCACGAGCTGAAAACGCCCCTGCACGTGATAAGCGGCTACGCCGAGCTCATCCAGAACGGCGTGGCCCGGCCGGAGGATGTGCGCCCCTTCGCCGGGAAGATATACGACCGGGCCCAGCAGATGGAGAAGCTGGTGGAGGACATCATAAGCCTGTCCCGCCTGGACGAGGGCGCCCCGGACATGCACTTCGAGGACGCGGACCTGTACGCCGTGGCCGCCGACGTGGTGGCCGCCCTCACGCCCCTGGCGGAGAAGTCGGACGTGCGCCTTACCCTATCCGGCGGTCCCGCTCCCCTGCAGGGCGTCCCCTCCCTTTTGCACAGCATCGTCTTCAACCTGTGCGAGAACGGCGTAAAGTACGGCCATCCCGGCGGCACGGTATCCGTCTCCGTGGAGCCGGCGGGCGATACTGTCCGCCTGGTGGTCGCCGACGACGGCCCCGGCATCCCTCCGGAGCAGCAGGAGAAGATATTCGAGCGCTTTTACCGGGGCGACAAGAGCCGCAGCAAGGACGTGCCCGGCACGGGCCTGGGCCTGTCCATCGTAAAGCACGCCGCCATGGTCCACCGGGCCCGCCTGGACCTGGACAGCGCCCCCGGCCTGGGCTCCACTGTCACCGTCACTTTCCCTACAGCTTGATAAAAGGAAAAGGACACGCCTTTCGGCGTGTCCTTATTGCCATCCATGTGTTCGGACGTTTTTCAATACAGCGTCGAAGCCATCTGGGTTCAAATGTATCCCATCGCCGTTGCAGTACCCGGCCCGCAGGTTGCCGCTCTCATCCGTCAGCACATCGTGAGTGTTCAGATACCGGGTCCCCGTCTCAGCCGCCGCAGCCTCGATCCAGCCGTTGGCGGCGTTGATGCGGTCGTTGCCGATGTCGGAGGAGACCTGCGCGTCTATCACGGGATAGATGGAATTGCAGATGATCTTCGTATCCGGGCTTGCGGCCTGAATGGCCCGGACGAGCTCTGTATAGTAGCTCTTGAACTCCTCCTCGCCCAGAAAGGATATGCCGTTGAGCCCCAGGGTTATCAGCAGATACTCCGGCCGGCGGCGGGCGGCGGCGCCCGCGATGGAGAGGGACTGGGCCTCCCCCTCCCCGTCGTAGTATTCCACCGTCTCCACCGCCCAATTGTTGAGGGTGAGGGTGCCGCTGGCCGGGGTCCATACCTGGGAATTTGGCAGCACGTCGTAATAGGCCAGGCCATAGGTAGTGCTGTCACCCAGAAAGACGAACCGGTCTATGTAATCCTCGCCCATATCCTCCGTCTGGCCAAGGACAGTGGGTATAGGCGTGGGCTCCGGCGTCGGCGCGGCCGTAGGCGCCGCGGTGAACTCCGGCGCGGGCGGGTCGGCCAGTCTCCTGTTGCAGCTTTCCATGCTCACCGCCAGCGCCAGCACCAATAATAGTGGCAGAAAGCTTTTCAACGCCTGTCCCTCACACCCTCTCCCGCCGGGACCACTTCAGGATGGCGAAGGGGACGCACGCAAGGCCCAGCACCACCGGGATGGTGATGGACATATAGGGCAGCCATATGCCCTTGCCGAAGATGTGGAAGAAGTTCATGCGGAAGATGTCGGTGGGGCTGCCCACCATGGGGAGAAACTGGGAGGCGTCCTGCAGCCATATGGGCAGATAGCTGATGAACAGCCCCGGCACGTAGATGAACGCCAGGCTGAATACCAGGCTCAGCACGTTGCTCTTCACCAGCGCCGACATGAGCATGACGATGCCCGCGTACCCGATAACGCCCAAAAACGCGAACGCCAGCTCGTACAGCTCCGCCTGCAGCATGTTCCAGGGGGCCACGGCATGTATCTTTATCATCTGGATGGGCATGTCCCATCCGTCCGTCCCCAGGTAGATGAGCTGCAGCAGCACCGTCCCTCCTGCGATGAGCAGATATAACTCCACCGCGAAGGCAAAGCCGCTCAGGACCTTCACCCGGGCAAGTTTTTTCCATCCGTATCTTGTGGTATGTAAAAGCGGAGCGGTGCTGTTGTGCCACTCCCCGGAGAACAAAAACCCCAGCACGATGGCCAGATACGGCGCCATTCTTGACAGCAGCGGCAGCGTGCCGGTCAGCATTTTCTCCCAGCCCCTGGTCCACTCGTACCGCCATGGGGTCTTTACCTGGCTGTCCATCTCCCGCAGGGTCTCTACGTCCTCGTCGGTGAGCAGGAGGTTCTGCTGATTTATCACGATATTGACATTCAGGTCATCTGCCCGCCGCTGATAAAAGTCCGTCAGCTTCGTGGCGTCCACATAGCGGATCAGCGGCTGATATTTCTGATTTTCCGGGTCCTGCAGCTCTTCGTATAACTTAAGCGCCGACGAGGCCACGGTCCAGTCATACATGGACGAGAGAGGCGAGTGCGGCTCTATGGTCTGGAAATCCGTCACGAGCTTCTGGAGCGTCTCGTCCGTCCAGTAGTCGCCGTATGCATCCGACCGGGCCTTGTAGGTCCGTATCATGGAATAGCCGTCAAGGTGGTTGCTGTACAGGTTGGTGGAGTCCTCTCCTTCGCTGCCGAAATAGGTCCACTGGAAGGAGATAAGGGTCGTATAGATGATGCAGTAGAAAAAGCACAGCGCCACGCAGATCAGCACCCGGGGCGTCCGCCACAGCCGTTTGTGTTCCAAAGCGAAAAGTTCCATGTCACGCCTCCTTCGCGCCGAAGTAGTAGAGATATGCGTCGTCCAGTATGGGCTCGCATTCCGCAGCCGCCGGGTCCGGCGCCTCGTCGGAGATGATGCGGAGCACCACCTGCTCTCCCTCGTTCCGGTAGTTGGCCACGGTGAAGTCCTCCTGCCAGAGCCGCCCCTGCTCCCGGGGCACCGTCAGCTCCCACACCTTCCCCTTCACCTGCCGGGCCAGCTCCTGCACCGTGCCGTTGGCGATGAACTGCCCCGCGTCCATGATGAACACCTCGTCCGCAATGGCCTCCACGTCCGATACGATGTGGGTGGACAGGATCACGATCTTGTCCCCGGCGTACTCGCTCAGCAGGTTCCGCAGCCGCACCCGCTCCTTGGGGTCCAGGCCCGACGTGGGCTCGTCCAGGATGAGCACCTGGGGATTATTCAAAAGCGCCTGGGCGATGCCCACCCGCTGCTTCATGCCGCCGGAGAAGGTCTTGATCTTCTTATCCGCCACGGCGGCGAGATCCAGTATGCCCAAAAGCTCCTTTACCCGCTTGCCCGCCGCCTCCCGGGGTATGCCCTTGAGGGCCGCGATATAGGACAAAAACTCCGCGGCGGTGTAGCTGGGGTAGTAGCCGAAGTCCTGGGGCAGATACCCCAGCACGTCCCGGTAGGCCTCTCCCATCCCCACTACGTCTTTTCCGTCCAGGCGCACCTCCCCGGAGGTGGGCTCCAATATGGCGCACAGCATCCGCATGAGGGTGGTCTTGCCCGCGCCGTTGGCGCCCAGCAGGCCGTATACCCCCGGCGTGAGGGTGGCGCTGACCCTATCCACGGCGATCTTGTGCCCGTAGTGCTTCGTCAGCCTATCGATCGACAATTCCATACATGTTGACCTCCTTGTTGGCATGGATGATATAGGTTATCTCTTTGGCGAACAGCCAGGAATAGATGAGCACCGCCGCGATCCATATCCCCAGGGCGGACGCCTCATAGATCCAGGGAAGGACCGTCCCGATGTACCGCCAGAAAAAGACGGACCCCAGCGCGAACGCCAGGCACAGCCCCGCCCCGCTCCTTCGGCTCCTGCGGACCAGGGCCAGCATGGTGGTCATGCAGGTGAGGTAGGGCACCAGACAATAGATCACCATCCGGCCCAGGCTCTCGCAGGAGCGCTGCAGGTATAATTTCAGCCCCAGCAGGAACGTAAGGCACACCAGCGCGCCCCCGCCTGCCAGCACCAGCCGCGCCAGCGTGAGCAGCGCCCCGGAGGTGCGGGTGGCGGCCTCCACCTCGCTCACCCGGCAGATCTGCCCCCGGAAAAACACGGGCATGACCGCGAGGATGAACATCGGCATATACATGGGCAGCTCATAGTGCCCCATGGGCGAGGCCAGCGCCGCCAGGCACGCGGCGAAAAACACCACCAGCTGGGAGAGCAAAAGGGGTATCCCCTCGAAATGGAACACGTCTGACAAAAAGCCCCAGAAGCTCTGCCGCTCTTCCCCCGGCTTGGCGGTCTGCCGCGCCGTCAGAAGCCGGCACACTCTGACCGTCTCCTCCAGATACCTGGGCGCGCGCTCCTGCCCCAGTCCCCGGCGCAGAAGCTCCTCCAGCTCTCTATCCTTCACGATCCTTCACCTCCCGCATCCTCTTCAGGGCCCACCGGACCCGGCTCTGGGCCGTGCGCAGGCTGCAGCCTGTGACCAGCCCTATCTCCCGGAAGCTCAGCTGCTCCCCGTACCGCAGTATGACCGCCATCCGCTGCTCCGCCGGCAGCGTCCCCAGCAGGGCCTCCGCCTCCGCCCGGTCCTCCGCCCGCCGGAGGGGATCGCGCTCATCGGCCATCTCCTCCTCTAAGGGGTAGGACCGGACCCTTCTGCTCTCGTCCGCGCAAAGGTGCTCGGCGATGGTATACAAAAACGCCCGGAACCGATTCTTTCTCTTATAGCCCGGCAGGGCCGTGAACAGCCGCAGAAACGTCTCCTGGGTCAGGTCCTCCGCCCGCGCCCCGCCGCCGCACCGGCTCCTGCAGTAGCGCAGTATCGCCCCGTAGTACCGGCGCACCCGCGCCTCCGCGGCGTCGGTGTCTCCCTTCTCTATCCGCTCCACCAGCTCGTCGTCGTCCATGGGCCGTTCACCTCCCCTCGCGAAGCTCTCTTAGATAATAACGGATGAGCCCCCGGAAATGATTAAATCCATCTTAAATCGACCTTTCACGCGCGTACCCCCCCCCATTTGCATTTTGTTGTATACGCTGTGTTGAGATTCCGGCGCCGATGTGGTATATTGTTGATACTTATTGCCAACAGGGGGGCTTGGATATGTCTGATCAGGACAGGCGCGCTGCCGCCCGGCGATTTGCCGCCGACTGGCAGGGCCGAGGCGATGAAAAGCAGGAGACCCAATCCTTCTGGCTGGCGCTGCTGCGGAACGTCTACGGCGTGACAGAGCCGGAGAAGTATATCGATTTTGAGGTCCCCGTGAAGCTGGACCACACCAGCTTCATTGACGGTTTCATCCGGGACACCCGCGTCCTCATTGAGCAAAAGGGCCGGGATGTCAGCCTTCGCAAAGGCGCCCGGCAATCGGACGGCGCCTCCCTGACCCCCTTCCAGCAGGCCCGGCGCTATGCCGGGTATCTGCCCCACGACCAAAATCCCCGCTGGATCGTCGTCTGCAACTTCCAGACCTTTGAGATACACGACATGAACCGGCCCAACGACGAGCCGGAGGTCGTGGCTCTTTCCGACCTGGAGAGGGAGTATCACCGCCTGCAGTTTCTCGTAGACACGGGCGACGAGAGCATCAAAAAGGAGATGGAGGTCTCCCTGAAAGCCGGCGAGATCGTGGGCGTGCTCTACGAAGCGCTGCTAAAACAGTATAATAGTATCACCCCCCCCCGCCCCAGACTGAGGTCCAGCGGAGCCTCAACATCCTTTGCGTGCGGCTGGTTTTCTGTTTGTACGCAGAGGACGCCCACGTATTTTCCCACCGGCAATTCCATGACTATTTGGCCCGCCGGAGGCAAAACGCCCGCCAGGCGCTCATAGACCTGTTTCATATCCTGGATACGGACCGGGGCCGGGACCCTTATCTGGACGAAGACCTGCTGGCATTTCCCTACGTCAACGGCGGCCTGTTCTCCGACGAGAACGTCATCATCCCCCGCATCACGGGCGATATCGCGGACCTGCTGCTGCGGCAGGCCAGCGAGGACTTCGACTGGTCCCAGATCAGCCCTACCATCTTTGGCGCGGTGTTCGAGAGCACCCTGAACCCGGAGACCCGGCGAAGCGGCGGCATGCACTACACCAGCCTTGAAAACATCCACAAGGTCATCGACCCGCTGTTCCTGGACGGGCTGAGGGCGGAGTTCGCCCAGATCGAGTCCATCGGCGTGGAGAGGACCCGGCAGGCAAGACTGGCCGCCTTCCAGGAGAAGCTCTCGTCCCTGACGTTCCTGGACCCGGCCTGCGGCTCCGGCAACTTCCTGACAGAGACATACCTCTGCCTTCGCCGGCTGGAGAACAGGGCCATCGCCGCCCGGCAGCATGGCCAGGTGGTCCTGGGCGACATAGAAAACCCCATTCGGGTCTCCATCGGCCAGTTTTACGGCATCGAGATCAACGACTTTGCCGTGACGGTGGCCAGGACCGCCCTCTGGATCGCGGAGAGCCAGATGCTGCGGGAAACAGAGGACATCGTGCGCCATTATCTAAACTTCCTGCCTCTGAAGACCAATGCCCACATCGTCGAGGGCAACGCCCTGCGTCTTGACTGGGAGAGCATGATACCGAAAAACAAGCTTTCCTACATCATGAGCAATCCGCCCTTTGTGGGCGCCCGCTGGATGAGCGCGCGCCAGAAGGAGGACTTGAACGGTATATTTCCCGGCTGGAAGAACGCCGGGAACCTGGACTATGTGTGCTGTTGGTATAAAAAAGCCGCCGACCTGATGGCCGGCACAGCGATACGCGCGGCGCTGGTGTCCACCAACTCCGTGACCCAGGGGGAGTCGGTTGCCGACCTGTGGAAGCCGCTGTTCGCCCAGGGCGTACATATCGATTTTGCCTACCGCACCTTCCGCTGGGACAGCGAGGCCCGGATAAAGGCCCATGTCCACTGTGTGATCGTGGGGTTCAGTACTGCGGCAAATGCAGCCCCCAAAGTCATCTATTCCTCCGACCGTCCCCAGGTCGTGGGCAATATCAACGGCTACCTTCTGGACGCGGATGACATCTTCATCGAGCGCCGCCAGAAACCCATATCTGATGTTCCTCAGCTGTTCCTTGGCGGGCAGCCCATCGACGATGGCAACCTGACGCTGACAGAAGACGAAAAAGACGATCTGCTGCGCAAGGAGCCCTTAGCCAGTAAGTTTATCCGGCCTTTCATGATGGGGCAGGATTTTATCAAGCGCCGTCCCCGTTACTGCCTGTGGCTCGTTGGCGCAGACCCGTCTGTGCTCAAAAAATGCCCTCTCGTCATGGACCGCATAAGGCAGGTCAGAGAGTTCCGCCTTGCAAGCAAACGCGAAAACACGTTAAAAGCAGCGGATACCCCGACCCTTTTCGGCGCTGTCTATGAGTGCAGGAGCGACTATATCGCCATTCCCAAAGTGTCCTCTGAACGCCGCAGATATGTTCCTATGGATTATCTGTCGGAAGAGGTCATTCCAGGCGATAAACTGTTCACCATGCAAGGTGCAACTCTTTATCATCTTGGCGTTCTCACCTCCAACGTCCATATGGCCTGGATGCGGGCCGTATGCGGTAGGCTGAAAAGTGATTATAGCTACTCAAATACAATCGTCTACAACAACTTCCCCTGGCCTGCGCCCACAGACGAACAGCGGGCAAAGATAGAGCAGACCGCCCAGGCCATTCTGGACGCCAGGGCGCTGTATCCTGGCGCCAGCCTGGCCGACCTTTACGACGAGGTCACCATGCCCCCGGAACTGCGCCGCGCCCACCAGAAGAATGACAGGGCCGTCATGCAGGCATACGGTTTCCCCGTTGGCAGCATGACGGAATCCATGTGTGTGGCAGAGCTCATGAAGATGTACCAGGCGCTGGTCAGCTGAGCACAAAGCTATACAAAAGAAGAAACGGTGACCGTGATACGGTCACCGTTTCTTCTTTGGGAAAGATCGTGCTATGTGTTGTATCGTTTTACGCCCGGATCTCCTGGCGCATGAAGCTGACGTAGGCGATGGCGAAGCCCGCCGCGGCCAGGGCGATCATGACCACCAGGTGAGGCCAGATGAGAAGCAGGCTCTGGCCGAAGGGCAGGGGCGCGTCGATG
>CANRMG010000014.1 GCA_947631675.1 uncultured Oscillospiraceae bacterium | reverse complement strand
AGGAAAGGCGATAATAGGGCCCGGCATAGGACCGAAAGTCCATGTCCCTGTCCCGCCTCCAGCTCCGCTCCCAAAAGTCCTCCGGCATATCCATCCCTCCGTCGTGTCAGATGTCAGCATTATAAGCCCCGCCGGGCAGAATGTAAATCGTCCGCATAGTTTCGACAGCGCTCGCATACATACTAGGGGAGGGATAGCAATGCAGAGCCGGTTTTCGGATTTTCGCTACAAGGAGGTCATCAACGTCCGCTCCGGCCAGCGGCTGGGGTACGTGTGCGACGCGCTGTTCACCACGCCCGACGGGCGCATCACGGCCCTGGTGGTGCCGGGAAAGGCGAAGTATTTCGGGCTCCTGGGCCGGGAGGAGGACTACGTGCTGCCCTGGGAGTGCATCAGCCGCATCGGGGACGACCTCATCCTGGTGGAGTCGGAGCACGGCATCCGCCGGGAAAAACGGCCCAGAAAAGCCCTGTTTGGGTGAAAAAAGGCTTGAAATGACCGGATGATGCTGGTATAATATCTGAGCTTGCCTATTACGCACGGACGCTGACGCGCGACCCGGTCCCGTCAATATGGGTGGTCGTAAGGTCGAGGCGCCCGGAGGGTAAAAACTGAAAAAATAAGGAGGAAAAAACGTAATGGCAGTAGTAACGATGAAGCAGCTCCTGGAAGCTGGCGTCCACTTCGGTCACCAGACCCGCCGCTGGAACCCCAAGATGGCGGAGTACATCTACCTGGAGCGCAACGGCATCTATATCATCGACCTGCAGAAGACCGCGAAGAAGCTGGAGGAGGCTTACGCCTTCGTACGCGGGCTTGCCGAGAGCGGCCAGTCCATCCTGTTCGTGGGCACCAAGAAGCAGGCCCATGACGCGGTGGCCGAGGAGGCCAGCCGGGTGGGCCAGTACTACGTCAACGCCCGCTGGCTGGGCGGCATGCTCACCAACTTCAAGACCATGCGCACCCGCGTGGACCGTCTGAACCAGCTCAAGCGCATGGCCGAGGACGGCACCTTCGATATGCTGCCCAAGAAGGAAGTCATGAAGCTCATGGGCGAGCAGGCGAAGCTGGAGAAGTACCTGGGCGGCGTGAAGGACATGAAGAAGCTGCCCGGCGCCCTGTTCGTCATCGACCCCCGCAAGGAGCACAACGCCATCGCCGAGGCCCGGAAGCTCCACATCCCCATCGTGGCCATCGTGGACACCAACTGCGACCCCGACGAGATCGACTACGTTATCCCCGGCAACGACGACGCCATCCGCGCCATCCGGCTCATCTCCAACGCCATGGCCAATGCCGTGCAGGAGGGCCGCCAGGGCCAGGACGCCGAGAATGCCGAGGCCCCTGTGGCTGAAGCCGCTGAGGAAGAGACCGCTAAGGAGGAAGAGGAATAATGGCTGCTGTTACCGCGAAAATGGTCAATGACCTGCGCCAGAGCACCGGCGCGGGCCTGATGGACTGCAAGAAGGCTCTGGTCGCCTGCGACGGCGACATGGACAAGGCTGTCGACTACCTGCGCGAGAAGGGTCTCGCCAGCGCCGGCAAGAAGGCCAGCCGCATCGCGGCCGAGGGCATGGCTTACGCCACCGTCATCGACGGCGTGGGCGTGGTGGTCGAGGTCAACTGCGAGAGCGACTTCGTCGCCAGCAACGAGAAATTCACCGGCTTTGTGAAGGACCTGGCCAAGGTCATCGCCAAGGAAGACCCCGCCGATGTGGACGCCCTGCAGGCCTGCCAGTGGGTGGACGGCAGCGGCACCGTGGCCGACGCCAAGAACGAGGTGTTCCTGGCCCTGCGTGAGAACATGCAGATCCGCCGCTTTGCCCGCGTGGCCGAGGGCGTGAACGTGCCCTACGTGCACATGAACGGCAAGGTGGGCGTGCTGGTGACCCTGGACACCGCCTCCACCGCCGATCCCATCATCGAGCTGGGCAAGGACGTGGCCATGCAGATCTGCGCCATGCGTCCCCAGTACCTGGACAAGTCTGTGGTGGACGAGGCCTTCGTGGCCCATGAGAAGGAAGTCCGTCTGGCCCAGGCCATGCAGGATCCGAAGAATGCCAAGAAGCCCGAGGCCATCATCGAGAAGATCGTCATGGGCGGCATCGAGAAGTACTACAAGGAGATCTGCCTCCTCCAGCAGGCCTATGTGAAGGGCGAGGGCGAGGACGTGGCCGCTCATGTGGCCGCCGTTGCCAAGGAAGTAGGCGCTCCCATCGCCGTGAAGAGCTATATCCGCTATGAGAAGGGTGAGGGCATCGAGAAGCGTCAGGACGACTTGGCCGCCGAAGTGGCCAAGATGATCGGCTGAGACAAAACGAAATAAGAGAGGACCTGCCGGAAGGCAGGTCCTCTTTTTGCGTAAAAAACCGGGGCCCGGCGGATCGGGCCCCGATAGGGCAGGATTATCAGTGGTTCTTGCCTACCATGCTCTGGTGGGAGGTGACAGGCTCGTAGCCGGTCATGTGCTCCTCCATCCAGGAGCTGTAGGCGTCGGAGCGCATCTCGCTGTCGGCGATGGACTGGGCGTAGGTCAGGTCGCTCTTGCCGGTGTAGTACAGCACGTGGGTGCCGGTGTAGGAGCCGATGTCCTGGCCGTCGAAGGACACGACAGCGGTGTCGCCGACCTTCCGGCCCTTCTCAAAGAGCCACTCGTTGATGGGGTCCACCATCTGGCCCTTGGCCACGTCCTCGTACAGGCCGCCGGTGGTGTTGGAGCCGCCGTCGTCGCTGCGTTCATTGGCCAGGGCGGCGAAGGAGTCCTCGGTGGCCTCGCCGGCCTGCCACTCGTCGTAGATGCTCTGGGCCTCGTCGGCCGCGGCCGCGATCTCCTCATCGCTGATGGTGCCGTCGCCGTCGGTGTCCTCGGCCTGGATCAGGATGTGGCGGAAGCCGGGCATCTTATAGTCGTTGGCGTCCCGGTCCAGGAACATGACGATATAGGTGGAGCCGTCCTCGGCCTCGGCTACGGTCACGTCGCCGCTGGTCCGGTCGGCGTCCAGAAGGAACGCGGAATAGGTCTCGGACAGGCTGCTGCCGGGCAGGGTGGTGACGATGGCCTCGGCGCCGTCAAAGCTGTCGGCGATATAGGCGGAGAAGGTCTCCTCGTCGGTGCCGTCCACGGCGTCCATAACGGCGTCGGCGTCCACGGCGGGAGCGGCCTCCTCAGCGGGCTCGGCCGCATCTTCGGCCTCGTCGGCGGTATCCTCCGCCGCGGCGTCATCCGTGGTCTCCTCCTCGTCGGCGGGGGCCGGGACGATATAGTAGGCGTACTCGATCTGGTCCATCTGGTCGGCTTCCTCGGCGTAGTGCTCGTTCAGCTCGGCCTTGGTGTACTCGAAGCCCTCGCGGATGCTCTGGGAATAGGCGGCGGCCAGCATGGTCTTGTAAAGCTCGTCACGGACCATCTGCTCGGTCACGCCCTTGCCATAGTTCATGTTGATGAACTGCTGCTGGCTGGAGTAGCCCAGGCCGGACCAGTCGTTGGCCAAGCTCTCCACCTGGGCGTCATAGGAGGCCTGCTGCTCCTCGTTGAGGGTGAAGCCGGCGGCCTCGGCCTCGGCGCAGAGCATCTGGATCTGGGCCATGTCCTGAACAGCGCTCTCCCGGAAGTAGTCACGCCAGGTGGTGCCCTCGGCATACTCCTGGTCGTCCAGACTCTCGTTGGGGTCGAAGAACAGGCCGTAGTTCATATAGTCGGAGTAGGTGTTGGCAAAGCTCATGTAGCCGGAGGAATAGTAGTAATTCTCCTGGGCCACCGTGTAGTCGGTGCCATTGATGGAGACGGCTGTCATGTGGCGGCTGGGCCAGGAGGAGTTGTAGATGAAGATAAAGGCGAAAAAGATCACCAGCACCACGGCCACCAGGGTATAGGTGATGGCGCTCTTGCGCTGCCTGGCCTTCTCGGCGGCCAAGGCCTGGGTACGCTTGTCCGTACCGGCCTCGATCTGCTGTTTGCGGTTCAGCTTGTCTTTGGAAGCACTCATAGTCGTTGACACCTCTTGCGTAGTATTCGCGTAAGCTCAAATATTATATTACAAGGTATGGGCTGTTTCAAGTTTTTTCTTTCCGGTCCATGAAATGTTTACATTTAGAGGGAATATTATGTAAACTGATTTGCAAAAAGCGGCCATATACGGTATACTATACAAAAATGGAGGGATATGCATATGCCCATGACAGATAACGACAAAAACCTGCGGCTGGCGGTGCTCATCGACGCGGACAACGCCCCCCGTGACTGCCTGCAGGGCATCATGGAGGAGGTGGCCATCTACGGCACGCCCAACCTGAAGAAGGCGTATGGCGACTGGTCCACCCGGAACCTGGCGGGCTGGAAGCAGACCCTTCTGGATAACTCCGTCACGCCCATCCAGCAGTTCGCCTATACCAAGGGCAAAAATTCCACCGACTCGGCCATGATCATCGACGCCATGGACATCCTCTACTCCGGCAACACGGACGGCTTCGTGCTCGTCAGCTCTGACAGCGACTTCACGGGCCTGGCCCGGCGGCTGCGGGAGGCGGGCCAGTTCGTCATCGGCATCGGCGAGCAGAAGACCCCCAGTCCCCTCATCGCCGCCTGCAACAAGTTCATATACATCGAGGTCATCCGGGAGAAGAACGCGAAGGTGGCGGCCAAGGCGGCCCAGCCCGCCAAGCGGAAGAAGGTGGAGCCGGTGAAGAAGGCGGAGCCGGCCAAGAAAGCTGGTAACCCCGTAAAGAAGGCGGAGCCGGAGCCCCAGGAGCCGCCCAAGGCGGCGGCCCCCAGCGGCCAAATCCCGGACAGCATCGTCTGGCTCATCGCCGATTCCATCCTGGACCTGTCCGGCGCCGGGGACGACGACTATGTGTCCCTGGGGGCCGTGGGCCAGCTGATCCAGAAAAAACGCCCGGATTTCGACACCCGCAGCTATGGCTTCTCCAAGCTCTCCGGCATGGTGAAGGCCATCGACCGCTTTGAGGTGGAGGAGCGTCAGGATAAGTCCGATCCCCGCTCCAAGATCGTGTATATCCGGGACTTAGAGATGTGAATCTTTGAACAAATAGGCAAAATCCCGGGCCAGGCCCGGGATTTTTGTATAAAAAATGGTCGGCGACGGAACGAGACGTCGTTTTTTGTGGAAACTGCGACTTTTTCGGGCATTGTGTTTATCCTGGGGTGGAAAAATTTGGTGGATTTTGCGGGATTTTGAGCGATCGTTTTTATTGTAATTATTTGGTAAACAGTATAAAATAGACAATAGATAGGACCAATGAAAAAGAAAAGCATACTTTATATGGTACTGGTCGCGCTGGCCCTGGCGGTGCTGGTGGCGGGCATACGCTCGTCCCAGACGGAGAAGGGGCCGGAGGCGATCTTGGAGGCGTGGGCGGAAGCGAAGCCTACCGATACCCCCGCGCCCACCGCGACCCCTGTGCCTACCGCGACGCCTGCGCCGGTGGCCATGGCCGATCTGAGCCGCCACCCGGCGCTGCTGCACCTGACGGGAGATGGTCTGTTCCGGCCGGACGACGAGCTGACGACGGAGGAGCTGGCCGCGGCCCTGGAGGTGCTGCTGGACGGTCTGCCGGCCGGTGACGACCCGGTCAGGCGGCTGACGGCGGCGGGCCTTCTCGTCCCCGACATCGGCCGGAGGCCGAAGGGGACGGAGCCTGTGAGCCGGAGGATCATGACCCAGGTGCTGGACCGGCTGAGCATGGCTCTGCACGGACCGGTGCAGGACCGGGCCGAGGACCTGGCCCAGGCCGTGGAGGAGCGGCGGCTGCTGTCCGGGGCGGGGGAGACCCTGACCCGGCGGGAAGCGGCGGTGGCGCTGGTGAAGCTGTCCGGCAGGGTGCCGGAGGAGGGACGTCTCATCCTGGGAGAGGGGCTTCCCGGCGATGTGGACGTGGCAGATGAGGCGTGGGCCTATATGGCCGACGCGGCGACGGAGGGGGAGATCCCCCAGCGAGAGGAGGGCGTCTATCGGCTCCATGGGTGGCTGTATGCCGCCGATGAGAACGGTGAGCTCATCCGCAGCGGGACATATGGCGTGTGGTCCTTCGATGAGGATGGGCGGTACACCACGGGAAATCCGGCGCTGGATGAAAAACTGCTTGAGGCCCTCGCGGCCAGCGGCGCCGATGAGCTGGAGGGCGTGGAAGCCCTGGAGGCGGTATACCTCTATGTGAAGAACAACTTTGAGTACATGGTCACGCCCCGGGACCAGGCGCCGGAGGAGGAGGGCTCCACCGGCTGGGAGTTCCAGCGGGCGACACGCTTTTTCCGCTTCGGCGGGGGCACCTGCTACGGCTACGCGGCCACCTTTGGCCTGCTGGCCCGGTGCCTGGGGGAGAACGCCCAGATCGTGGCCGCCACGGTCAATCAGTTCAACGGTCCTCACAGCTTTGTGGTCATCCCCGACGAGTCAGGGGCGGATTGGATATACGACGTGGAGCTGGAGGACACCCGCCCGGAGCGGCACGGGGACCTGGACCTGTTTCACATCCAGAATTACACGATCTATAATTATTGGTACACGCCAGATTGGTGAGATCATTATGACTGAAGTCTTTTTATTGAAAAGCGGCGCCACGCCTATGGCGGAGGAGCACGCGGAGCTGCTGCCCCGGTGGCGGCGGCGGAGACTGGAGCGCCTGCGCTATGCCCCGGCGCGGGAGGCCAGTCTCGGCGCGGGCCTTCTCTGGCGCTATGTGATGGAGCGGCACCACATCCAGCCGGAGGAGCCCATTCGGTTCCTGCAGGCGGGAAAGCCCGTGTTCGCCCAGCGGGACGACCTGCATTTCAGCCTGTCCCACTCCGGCCCCTACGCCATGTGCGCCATCAGCGACGGCCAGGTGGGGGTGGACGTGCAGCAGGTCAAGCCCATCCATATGTCTGTGGCCCGCCGGTTCCATTTCCGGGAGCGGGATTGGCTGGCGGAGCAGCCCCGGGAGGAGCAGAACCACGCATTCTTCCGCATCTGGACGCGGAAGGAGGCATGGGTGAAGGCCGTGAGCCAGGACCAGCTGCTGGGCCTGGACCAGGAGGACGTGATACACGGCCTGGACGGCTGGCAGTTCGGGGAGTACGACCTGGAGGACGAGTACATGGCCGCGGTGTGCGCCCGGCAGGGGGAGCAGCTCGCCCCGCCGGTGATGCTGAAGCTGGAGGACGTGATGGGCCAGCTCCAGCCCCAATAAAGTCCATAAGCAGACAAAAACAGGACCGGCACAGCGCCGGTCCTGTTTATTTTTTCTCTCACGCGGGCAGGAATGTCCCGTCCTGGAATACGTACACCCGGTCTGCCAGGGCCTGTGCCTCCTTCATGCTGTGGGTGGCCATGAGGAGGGTGCGGTCCCGGCCGTGCTCCGCCAGCAGGGCCAGCACGCTCTCCCGCAGCGCCGGGTCCAGCTCCTTCGTGGGCTCGTCCAACAACAGCAGGTCCCCGCCGTAGGCCATGGCCCGGGCCAGGTCCACCCGCTGGCGCATGCCGCCGGAGAGCTCCGCCGGGAACCGCCCCGCCGCCTCCGACAGCCCCACCGCCTCCAGCCAGTACAGGGCCTGGTCCATGGTCCCGGGCCCGTCCGACAGCACGGCGTTCACGTTCTCCGCCGCCGTGCGCCAGGGCATGAGCCGGGGCTCCTGGAAGGCGTAGGCCAGGCGCTGGGCGTTCACCGTGACATGTCCGGCGGTGGGGGCGGCCAGTCCCGCCGCCATGCGAAGCAGCGATGTCTTGCCGCAGCCGGAGGGGCCCATGAGGGCCGCGTGCTCTCCCGGCGCCACAGCCAAGGTCACGTCCCGCAGTATGGTCCGGGTCCCATAGACGAGGGCCACGTGCTCGAAGGCGATCATAGCCGCTGACCTCCCCAGGCGGGCCGCCGGCCCAGCCGGACCACCGCCGCCGAGAGTATCTTCTCCAGCACCAGCGAGCACAGCACCACCACCAGCGTCCAGGCGAACAGATCCACTGTCTCCAGGTACATCTTCGCCTCAAAAAGCTCCCGCCCGATGGACCGCACCGGCACGGTCAACACCTCCGCCGCCACACCGGACTTCCACGCAAGGCCCAGGCAGGTGTGGCAGGCCGAGAGGAAATAGGGCCCCACGGAGGGGGCGTATATCCGCGTCAGGGTCCGCCAGGGGGAGAAGCGGTAGACCTTTGCCAGCTCCAGAAGGGACTGGTCCGTAGTGCGGATGCCCACCGTCACGTTGGACCAGACCACCGGCGAGACCATGAGCACCACGATCACGCAGGGCAGGATGTCCCGGCCCACCCAGATGAGCACCAGCAGTATGAAGCTGGCCACGGGCACGGCCTTGATTACCGACAGCACCGGGCTCAGTACCGCCCGCAGGAAGGCGAAGCGGCTGGTGCCCACCGCCAGGAGCACGCCCAGGGCCACGCCCATGGCCGCGCCCAGCAGGATGCGCCCCAGGCTCACCAGGGTGACGCGCCAGAACCAGGCTGTGGCTGTCAGCGAAAAAAGGCGCTTCGCGACCTCCCAGGGGCCCGGGAGCAGAAGCTCCCGTTCCTCCAGGCCGGCCAAAAGCGCCCATACGCCCAGCCAGAAGGCCAGGACCAGTATACGTCTTGTCCACAGCTTGCCGTTCATATTATGTCAACTATCACCCGGATAGTAGAAGCCGCTGTCGGGCAGCGCGCCGCCCACGGACGCGGGGGCCACGCCATAGAGAATGCCAAGGTATTCATCCATCAGCGGCTGCATGTCCTGGCCGGTGATGAAGCAGAGGTTGCATCGGGGGATGGCCTTCTCGGCCACGGCGGCGTTGGTGAAAACGCCGGTCTGCTCGATGAGCCGGGCGGCATCCGCCGGGTCCTCGTCCAGATAGCCGATGGAGGCGCCGTACTCCTCCAGAAAGGCGTCCACCTCCGCCGGGTGGGCGTCCGCGAAAGCGGTGCGGACCACCGTGCAGCCCTGCACGAGACTGCCGGCGGGATAGACCTTGTCCCACTCCGCTGTCAGGTCCAGTGCCACGGAGAGCTTTTCGTTGGCGGCGCAGGCGATGGTCACCATGGGCTCCGGCAGCACGGCCATATCCACCTCGCCGGCGGCCAGGGCGGTGCGCAGGTCCGTGGGCTGGGCGTAGGTGTCGTCGGTCGTCACGTCCACGCCCGCCGCCTGGCACAGGGCCTGGAACAGGAAGGAGGGGTTCTGGGCCGGGACGGGCACGGTCATGCCCGCCAAGTCCTCCAGGGACTCTACCTTTACCTTTTCGCTGTCCACCACCAGGTACAGCACGCCCAAGGTGTTCAGGGCCAGCAGCTTCACCGCGCCCTCAGTCTTGTTATACAGGGCCGCGGCGGCGTTGGCGGGTAGGGCGGCGATGTCGCAGGTGCCGTTGATGAGGGCGGCGGTGACCGCGCTGGCGTCAGTCTCCACCGAGAAGGTGTAGTTCAGGGCGGCGGTGCCCTCGGCGGCGTCGGCCATGAGCTTTGCCATGCCGAAGCCGGTGGTCCCGTTCAGGACCATCACGTTCACTGGGGTGTCGGGGTCTGCTTCTGCCGCGGCGGCACAGCACCCCAGGCTCAGGCACATGGCCAGGGCCAGGAGCAGCGCGCAGATACGCTTTGTCATAGGGGTCCCTCCGTTTCCCGCGGCAGGCCCGGAAAGCTCAGGAACGGGAGATCACGTGGGAGAACGCCGTCTTCACGTTGACGCCCGGAAGGGCGCCGATCTCGCCGGCCATGGTGTTGGTCACGTCCTGAGGGGCGTCCACGGCGATACTGATGATATTGATGTCCCTGTCACGATAGGGTATGCCCATCCGGCCCAGGATATAGCCGGAATAGCGGTGCAGAATGGCGTTGAGCTGTTCAGTGCTGTCCAGGTTCTCTACAATGATGCCCATAACAGCCACACGTGTTACCATCATAACGACGTTCTCCTCCTTGCAAAAATGCCCGCGCCGAAAGACGCGGGCATGGGCATAGCTGTCCATATTCACCCAGTCTTTCGCTTTAACTCCCCAGTTTCTGCGTCAGGCTACACTTATATTATAGGAGCGCCGGCGGGCGATTTCAATAGTTCCCGCAAAAAAAGTTGTTGACAATTCACGGTTTTTGCATTATAGTAAGTAATGCAAATAATGCAGAAAGGGTGTGGACCTATGCTGCTGAAGCTGGATTTCGGCTCGGACAAGCCGATCTACCTGCAGATACGGGACCAGATCGTCCTGGGCATCGCCCGGGGGGAGCTGGCCGCGGGAGAAAAACTGCCCACCATCCGGGCCCTGGCGGAGGAGTGCGGCATCAATATGATGACCGTGAGCAAGGCATACCAACTTTTGCGCCAGGAGGGGTATATCGCCACAGATAGGCGCTCGGGCGCGGTGGTGTCCCCCCGCGAGGGGGCGGCCGGGCCCACGAAGGAGACGTTGGAGGGCCTGCGGCTGCGGCTGGGAGAGCTGCGGCTGGCGGGCATGGACGAGGAGCAGGTCCTGGACCTGTGCCGGAAACTATATGAGGAGGGGACAGAATGAACGCGCTGATCATGTGGGGGCTTACCCTCTGGGTGCCCGTTTTGCTGTGTGTTTTGAATATCAACGAGACGAAGTTCAAGAAAAATATCGCCGTGGGCGTCACCTTCCCCAAAGCCGGCCGGGAGGACGCCGAAGTGCTGGCTCTGCTGCGGGGGTTCAAGCGGGAGCAGATAGGCCTGTGCCTGGCCGTAATGGCGGCGGGGGCGGCGTGCCTTGCGCTGAGCTGGCCGGAACTGCGGTTTTTGCCCTACCTTTTGTGGATAGACCTGGTGATCGTGGCCCAGTTCGTGAGCTACGCCCGGTGGAACGGAAAGCTGAAGGAACTGAAAAGGGCCAAGGGCTGGACCGTGCCCGCGGTGCGTGCCGCCAGCGTCACCGTCCCGGCGACAGCCGCCAGGCGGCCAAGTGTGTGGTGGTTCATCGCCGCGGCCATAGTCGCGGCGGTCCCGGCGGCGCTGGACCGGACGCTGTGGTATGCCTATCTGCTGAACGCGATTCTTGCCTTCGCCTGCTTTTTCGGCAGCCGGTATCTCTACCGCAACCGGGCGGAGACGGTGGATGAGAATGACGCGGTGACCCAGGCCCTGACCCGGGTCCGCCGCCGGGCCTGGGACCGGGTGTGGCTGCTGTGCGCCTGGATGATGGCGGTGGTCAGCGTCTGTATCTTTCTGAGCACGCGGCTCTCCGCCGCGGGCGGCGGGGCGTTCATGATACTCACCGTCGTCCTGGGCCTGGGGGTGTGCGCCGTGGCCATCGCGCTGGAATTTCGCGTCCGGCGGGTGCAGGAGAAGCTCACCGCCGCCAGCGGCGAGGGCTTTTACGTGGACGAGGACGACAAGTGGATATGGGGCCAGCTCTACTACGACCCCAACGACAGCCGGGTCATCGTCAATAACCGCACCGGCGTCAACTCCACCGTGAACCTGGCCCGGCCGGGCGGGAAGGTGTTCATGGCTTTTACCATGGCGCTGCTGTTCATCACCATGCCGGTGATGGGCGTGTGCTTTGACATGATGGGGCCCGAGCCCCTGGCCATAGAGGACGGGGCCCTGGTAGCGGCCAGCTGGGGCAAGGACTATATTCTGCCTCTGGAGGACATAGAGAGCGCGGAGTCCGTGGACACGCTTCCCAAGAACATGGTCCGGGTCATGGGGGTCGGACTGGACAGCTTTTTGAAGGGCCGGTTCAAGACCGACGAGGGCGACACCACGCTGTGCCTGGACCCCCGGACGGGACCCTGGCTGAAGGTGACCATGGCGGACGGGACGCTGTACCTCCTGGGCGGGGGAGAGGGCTCCCGTGTAGTTGACATAATACAAGAGATAGAGAAATAAAAGAGAGGGCGTGCCGCAGGGCACGCCCTCTTTCATAGTTTGTTTCACTTTATTCCGGCAGGGCCGCCGGGTCCATGCCGATCAGCTCCTGGAGCTGGTCGAAGGTGCCCGAGGCGGCGGTGACGGGGGTGTTGGCGTCCCACCAGACGAGGCGGTCCTGCTCCTGGTCGGTGGCGAAGGAGATCTCCCGGTCGGCATACTCCACGCTGAACAAAAACTGCCAGTCCCCCTGGGCGCCGCCCAGTACCTCGCCGCCCTCCAGCATGGCCGCGAAGGCGGGAATGTCGTCCACGGCGATGGTCCCCACCCGCTGGCGGGCCACGTCCTGGACCGGCAGGGGCTCGGGCACGGGGGTCTCGGAGGGGGAGGGCATGGGCTGGTCCTCTTCGCCGCTGGCAGCGGCTACGGCCAGGGCGGAGTCCTCCGCGGCGGTCATGGGCTGGTCGGCCTCCTCCATCGTTTCGGTCTCAGACTCCGGGACCTCCGCCACCGGGGCGGCCTGGCCCGCCGCCCGCATGAGGGAGGCGGCCTCGGGGGCGGCTTCCTGGCCGCCGGAGAGCCGGCCGCTGTCCCGCAGATACCAGAACGCGCCGCCGCCGATGACCAGCACCAGGCAGGCCGCTATGGCCAGGTTCATCCAGCCCCGCCGTCTGCGGGGGGCTTTTTTCGTCTCCGGGCGCCGGACGGGGATGGTCCGGGGCTGGGGAGCCGCCTTCTCTTCCGGGGCGGCGGACTGTTCCTCGGCGGCGATCCGGGCCATGACGCCCGCGGCCAGCTCCGCCGGGGGCTCGGCCAGGTCCTCCCGCAGGGAGACCGTCATGGAGGACAGGACCTTGAAAAGCGCCGCGCAGCGGGGGCAGGCGCGAAGATGCTCTCTCAGCTCCTGCTCCTCCTCTGCCGTGAGCCCCTCGTCCAGAAGGCGGCTCATCAGCATCTCGTAGTATTCGTGCTCACGCATCCCGGCCGCCTCCTTTCTCCGTATCCTTGGACGGCCCGGGCCCAGAAAAGTTCCCGTCCGCCATGAGGATGGCCGCCAGCTTTCGCCGGGCCCGGAAGATACGGCTCTTCACCGTGCCCGCCTCCAGGTCCAGGGCCTGGGCGATCTCGTCATAGGAAAGGCCGTTCACGTCCCGCAGGACCAGCGCCTGGCGGAACGCCGGGTCCAGCCGGTCCAGCCCCTCCCGGACGGCCCGGCGCACCTCGCTGCGCTCCAGGGCGGCCTGGGGGTCGAAACGGCTGTCGGACAGGGGAATGTCCTCCTGCTCCTCCCCGGTGAGGGAGGTCTCGTCCCGGCGGCCCGCCTTTCGCAGCATGTCCAGGCATATGTTGCTGGCCATGCGGTACAGCCACACGGAGAACTTGCTGTCCCCCCGGAAGGAGCCCAAGGCCCTGTAGGCCCGGAAAAAGGTCTCTTGGGAGGCGTCCAGGGCGTCCTCGGCATTGCCCAGCATCCGAAGGGCCAGGTTGTATACGCCCTTTTCGTTGGCCTTCACCAGCGCCTCGAAGGCGTCGGAGTCCCCGGAAAGGACCCTATCGATGACGGCCCGCTCTTTCTCTCTCGTCAACGGCATTTCACCTCAGCTCTCTCTTGATCCGGGCGACGATAGCCCGAATGTCGTCCAGGGTGTTCACCTTCACGATCTCCCGCTTGGCGGGCCCGGACCAGGCCACGCCCCGCAGGTACCAGCACAACTGCTTCCGCGCCTCCAGGCAGGCGATATGGGGGTCCTTCCAGGCGCAGGCCAGCTCGAATTGGGAAAGCGCCGTATCCATCCTCTCCGCCAGGGGCGGCAGCGCCGGCTCCGGCCCGCCCGCCAGGGCGGCGTTGATGCGCTCAAATATCCAGGGGTCCCCGAAGGCGCCCCGGCCCACCATGCACATGTCCGCGCCGGTGCGCCTGAGGATGCGCACGGCGGCCTCGCCGGAGAACACGTCCCCGTTGGCGATGACGGGGATGGATACCGCGGCCTTCACGTCCCGAATGATGTCCCAGTCGGCGACGCCGGCGTACATCTGTACCCGGGTCCTGCCGTGGACGGTGAGGGCGGCGGCCCCGGCGGCCTCACAGACCTTCGCAAACTCCACCGCGTTCACGTTCCCGCCGTCCCAGCCCTTGCGGAACTTTACCGTCACGGGCCTGTCCACCGCCTTTACGCAGGCCTCCACGATGCGCCCGGCCAGGTCGGGGTCGCGCATGAGGGCAGAGCCGTCCCCGCCCTTGACTATTTTCCCCACGGGGCAGCCCATGTTGATGTCCAATATATCCGCGCCGGAGAGCTCCAGGGCCATCTGGGCGGCCTCGGCCATGACGGCGGGGTCCGAGCCGAATATCTGGGCGGCCACGGGCCCGTCCCCGGACGGGCAGAAGAGCAGCTCCTTCGTCTTGGGGTCGTTGTAGACCAGTCCCCGGCTGGACACCATCTCCGTACAGGTCAGCGCCGCGCCGTGGGCCCGGCAGATATGGCGGAAGGCGGCGTCCGTCACCCCCGCCATGGGGGCCAGCGCCGCGCGGCCGTCTATTTCCACCTGCCCTATCTTCATCGGATACCTCCGGGCAAAAAATGCCCCGGACCATTGTATATTCAATGGACCGGGGTGTCAAGCTGCCGTCAGAACTGGCGAATGAGGTCCCGCCTGAGGCGGAGGATGATGCGCTTTTCCAGGCGGCTTATGTAGCTCTGGGATATGCCCAAGAGGTCCGCCACCTCCTTTTGGGTCAGCTCCTCGTATCCCTCCAGGCCGAAGCGCATGAGGATGATGGACTTCTCCCGCTCGTCCAGCCTATCCACCGCCTCCATGAGAAGCTGCTTTTCCACGTCGTCCTCCAGAGGCTTGCTCACCTCCTCGCCGTCGGTGCCGAGCACGTCGGACAGCAGCAGCTCGTTGCCGTCCCAGTCGGTGTTGAGGGGCTCGTCGATGGATATTTCCGTCCGCTGGGAGCTCTTTTTTCGCAGGAACATGAGGATCTCGTTTTCGATGCACCGGGAGGCGTAGGTGGCCAGCTTGATGCGCTTGGCCGGGTCGAAGGTGCCGATGGCCTTGATGAGGCCGATGGTACCGATGGAGATCAGGTCCTCGATGTTCACGCCGGTGTTCTCGAACCGGCGGGCGATGTACACCACAAGGCGCAGGTTGTGCTCGATGAGGCTCTGGCGGGCCTCATGGTCCCCCTCCATGAGGGCGGCGATGGCGGCCTCCTCCTCGGCTTTTTCCAGGGGCGGGGGCAGGATGTCGCTGCCGCCGATGTAAAAGATGCGCGGCGTGGGCTGCAGTTTCAGCTGCAGCTGCATCAGGAGCAAGAGCAGTTTGTTCAAATGGGCAACTCCTTTCTCACACATGGTTCAAAGCACCGCGTCGTAGGACCCGTCCGTGCCCAGGGAGGCGGGGGCCACGGCGGCGATCAGGTCCCGCCGGTCCCGGCCCTCCACCGTGACCCGGTCCGGCCGGAAGGCCAGCAGCAGGCCGCTTTTGCCTTCCACCCCCGCGTAGGGGATGAGCCGGGCCCCGGGGATGTGCAGGGCCGCCTCCGCCGGCGGTGCCCGGAGATAGGCCGCGTCCCCCGGCGGGAACAGGGCCTCCACCGCCGCCGCCTCCGCCACGAAGGCGGCGCAGCCGCTGATGGGGTCCACCAGGGCGTTGCCCGTGTCCTCCAGGGCCCGCAGGCGCACGGTCCTGCCCCGGCGCTCCACGGTCATATCCACCACCCGCCGGGCGGCGGCCTTGGCGCTGCCCCGGTACAGGAGGCTCACCGCCGCCCAGCATACGGCGAAGGCCAGGCCCAGCACCCGCATATCCAGCCGCAGCACGCCCCCGCCCCGAAACAGGCACGCGGCGTATACCGTCCCGCCGAACAGGGCCGACACCCCCAGAAATACCCCGAAGCACCGTCCCAGGCGACGCTGTCCTCCGAAGGCGGCCAGCGTCATGGCCGCCGCCATCACCAGAACCATGACCGGCTGCAGGAGCCAGCCAAAGCCCGGGACCAGCCCCAGGCAGTTCCAGCCCGCCCCCAGGACAGCGGCGGCCAGAAAGCGCCCCCGCGCGTAGGGCAGGGAGCAGACCTTGGCCGTGCCCAGCAGGAGGAAGTAATCTACCACGGTATCCAGCAGGAACAGTTCGTCCAGATAGATGATCTCCATGCCCCGATGGTAGCACCGGCCGGCCGCGAAGCCGGTTGAAAACAGCGGGCGGATGTGGTAAAATTTAAAACTGGGAAAAGAGGACGATATGGTTGAAAATGTAACCTTTGTCCCGTAGAATATAGGAGGATACCGGAGAGGAGTTGTTGCGGTGTGACCGGACCGGTCTATAAGCGTGTGCTTTTGAAGCTCAGCGGCGAGGCCCTGGGCGGCGAGAGCGGAAGGGGCTTGGACTTTGCGGTGATGGCCCAGGTGGCCAGGGCCGTGAAAAAGTGCGTGGATATGGGCGTGCAGATCGGCATCGTCACCGGCGGCGGCAACTACTGGCGCGGGGCCAAGGACGGGGGCGGCAAAATGGAGCGCTCCCGGGCTGACCAGATGGGCATGCTGGCTACGGTGATGAACTCTATCGCCCTTTCCGAGGTGCTGGAGCAGCAGGGGGTCCCCGCCCGGGTGATGACCATGATCGACATGGTCCGGGTGGCCGAGCCCTACTCCTACGGCCGGGCCATGCACCATCTGGAAAAGGGGCGGGTGGTCCTGTTCGCCGCGGGCAGCGGCAACCCCTATTTCTCCACCGACTCCGCCGCGGCGCTGAAGGCCGCGGAGATCGGCGCGGACGCGCTTTTGATGGCGAAGAACATCGACGGCGTATATACCGCGGACCCGAAGACGGACCCGAACGCGAAAAAGCTGGACCGCATCGGCTACGGGGAGATCCTGGCCAAGGACCTGAAGGTCATAGACGCGGCGGCGACGAGTTTACTTCGGGACAATGCCATACCCACCATGATCTTCGCCCTGGACCCGCCGGAGAACATTCTCCGGGTGGTCATGGGGGAAACAATAGGCACTATCGTTGAATAACGTTGAATCATTTTACAAAAGGAGGACCTGACCCATGTCTGAGCTGAAAGAGTTTGAGGAGAAAATGAAGAAGGCCAAGGACTTTCTCTCCGGCCAGTTCGATTCCGTCCGGGCCGGCCGCGCCAACGCCGCGGTCCTGAACGGCATCACCGTGGACTACTACGGCACCCCCACCCCTATCAACCAGGTGGCGGCCATTTCCACCCCTGACCCCCGGACGCTGGTCATCACCCCCTGGGACGGCTCCGTCCTCAAGGGCATCGAGAAGGCCATCCAGGCCTCGGAACTGGGCATCAACCCCCAAAACGACGGCCGCGTCATCCGCCTGGCCTTCCCGCAGCTGACCGAGGAGCGGCGCAAGGAGCTGGCCAAGCAGGTGCGCAAATACGGCGAGGAGGCGAAGGTCGCCGTGCGCAACATCCGCCGGGACGCCATGGACAAGATTAAGAAGCAGCAGAAGGCCGGCGACATCACCGAGGACGATCAGAAGGACTTGGAGAAGGACCTGCAGAAGCTGACCGACGACAACATCAAGGACATCGATAAGCTGACCGACGCGAAGGAAAAAGAGCTGTTCGCCATATGAGCGCGAATGACCGGGAAAAGCTGGCGGGAGGGTCCGTGGGACTCCCCCGCCATGAGCATATTGATGAATCCGCGAACCTCCCCCGCCATATCGCCGTTATCATGGACGGCAACGGCCGCTGGGCCAAAAAGCGGGGCCTGCCCCGGACGGCGGGCCACTCCGCCGGGGCGGACAGCTTTCGCCGGGCGGCCCGGTACTGCCAGAGGCTGGGCGTGGAGTACCTGACGGTGTACGCCTTCTCCACGGAGAACTGGAAACGGCCCGCCGACGAGGTGGCGGGCATCATGGCTCTTTTGGAGAAATACCTGCGTCAGGCCCTGCGGGACCTGGAGAAGGAGCGGGTGCGCATATGCATCTTCGGGGATCTGGCGCCCTTTGCCCCGGAACTGCAGGCGCTGTGCCGGGAGTGCATGGAAAAGTCCTCGGTCTACACCGGGGCCCAGGTGAACATCTGCCTCAACTACGGCGGCCGGGACGAGATCGTCCGGGCGGCGAAGAAGTGGGCGGCGGACGGCTGCCCGGAGCTTACGGAGCAGCGCTTTTCCGGCTATATGTGGGGCGGGGACATCCCAGACCCGGATCTGCTCATCCGCCCGGGCGGGGAGAAGCGCATATCGAACTTCCTGCTGTGGGAGGCCGCCTATGCGGAGCTCTACTTCTCCGACGTGCTGTGGCCGGACTTCGACGAGGCGGAATTTGACAAGGCCATCGCGTCCTATCAGCACCGGGAGAGACGATTCGGAGACGTGGGGAGGTAACATGGTAAAGTCCATTTCCGTGCTGGGCTCCACCGGGTCCATCGGGCGGCAGTCCTTGGCGGCGGCGGCCCGGCTGGGCGTGCGGGTGGAGGCCCTGACGGCCCAAAAGAGCATAGACCTTTTAGAGCAGCAGATAAGACAGTTCCGGCCCTCTTACGCGGCGGTATACGACAGCGCCGCGGCGGCGAAGCTGCGCATCGCCGTGGCGGACCTGGACATAGAGATAGGCGAGGGCCTGGAGGGCCTGCGCCACGCCGCGGCGGCGGTGGATACGGACGCGGTGGTGACGGCGGTGTCCGGCTCCGTGGGCTTGAAGCCCACCCTGGATGCCATCGACGCCAGAAAGCGCATATGTCTCGCCAACAAGGAGACGCTGGTCTGCGCAGGCTCCATCGTCATGAAGGCCGCGGCGGAAAAGGGCGCCCAGATCGTCCCCGTGGACTCGGAGCACTCCGCCATCTTCCAGTGCCTGGAGGGGCGGCGGGAGCAGCTTCACAAGATCCTGCTGACCGGCTCCGGCGGCCCCTTCCGGGGCTGGACCCGGGAGCAGACGGCCTCAGTCACGCCCCAACAGGCGGTAAAGCATCCCAACTGGAGCATGGGTGCCAAGATCTCCGTGGACAGCGCCACCATGATGAACAAGGGCCTGGAGTTCATCGAGGCCATGCACCTGTTCGGCGTGGACCCTGACCACATTCAGGTGGTGGTCCACCCCCAGAGCGTCATCCACTCCATGGTGGAGCTCATCGACGGCACGGTGCTGGCGCAGCTGGCGGTGCCGGATATGGGCCTGCCCATCCAGTACGCCATGACCTGGCCGGACAGGGCACCTTCCTCCTACGAGCGGCTGGACTTCTGGCAGATGAAGGACATGACCTTTGAAGCCCCGGACCTTCAAAAGACGCCATGTCTGGCCCTGGCCATGGACTGCGCCCGGCGGGGCGGCACGGCCCCGGCGGCCATGAGCGCCGCCAATGAGGCGGCCGTGGCCCTGTTCCTGGCGGGAAAGATCGGCTACAACGACATCTGCGACCGGGTGGCGGAGGCGGCGGCGCGCACGCCGTTTATATCCGACCCCACTCTTGACGACATCCTGGCCGCCGACGCCGAGGCGCGGCGGCTGGTAAACGAATGATGATTTCAGTGTTTTCTGCATAAACTCTTTCCAGCAAACCGTTAAGAAGGAATACCATGAGCACTTTTTTATACATCCTCCTGGCCATATTCATCTTCGGCGTGCTCATATCCGTGCATGAGCTGGGCCACTTCCTGGCGGCCCGGGCCTGCGGTGTGAGGGTGCTGGAGTTCTCCCTGGGCATGGGTCCGCAGCTTCTCAGCCATACCACGAAGAGCGGTACGGAGGTGAGCCTGCGGCTGCTGCCCATCGGCGGGTTCTGCGCCATGGAGGGGGAGGACGAGGGCTCCGACGATCCGGCGGCCTTCTCCAACGCCGCCCACTGGAAGCGCATCGTCATCCTGGTGGCCGGGGCGGCCATGAACTTCCTGCTTGGCCTGGCGATTATCTTCGGCTGCTATACCCAGATCGAGGCCTTCTCGCCCCCCACGATCACCAGCTTTATGGACGGCTGCCCCTATGAGGGGCCGGACGGCCTGCAGGTGGGGGACACGTTTTACAAAGTCAACGGCCAGCGGACCTATCTGTCCAGCGACGTGTCGCTGTACATGGGCCGCAGCGCCGACGGGTATATGGACCTGGTCGTCATCCGGGACGGCCATAAAGTCCGTCTTGACCACTACCCCATGACGCTGCGGGAGTACACCGATAAGACCACCGGCGGGACGGTGCGCCGCTACGGGCTGTACTTTGAAGCGCGGGAGAGCGGCCTGGGGGCCCTCGTCAAATACAGCTGGTACGGGGCGATGGACTTCGTGCGGCTGGTGCGCCTGGGCCTGTCTGACCTGATCACCGGGGCGGTGGGCGTGAAGCAGATGTCCGGCGTGGTGGGCATCGTGGACATGATCGCCGAGGTGGGCACCGCCTCGCCCACGGTGTACGACGCGCTGCTGGACATCTTCTATCTGGCGGCGTTCATCGCGGTGAATCTGGCGGTGATGAACCTGCTGCCCCTGCCGGCCCTGGACGGGGGACGGGTATTCTTCCTG
>CANRMG010000013.1 GCA_947631675.1 uncultured Oscillospiraceae bacterium | reverse complement strand
GTGTTGGCCTCCCGGTTCATCTCCTGGACCAGGAAATCCAGCTTCCGGCCCACGGGAGAGCCGGCAGCCAGCAGGAGCCGGAACTGGGCGATGTGGCTTTTCAGCCGCACCATCTCCTCGTCCACGGCCACTTTGTCGGCGTAGATGGCGGCCTCCTGGAGAATACGGCTTTCGTCCACCGCCGCGTCCGCCAGGACCTCCTGCATGCGGGCCAGCAGCTTTTCCCGGTACTCCGTCACGGTCTGGGGAGAGCGCTGCTCGATCTTCGCCACCATAGCCTCCAGCGTGCAGAGCTTTCCCTCTATGTCCTCCCGGAGCTTTTCGCCCTCCCGGGTGCGCATGGCGTCGAATTCCTTCAGTGCCTGGGCCAGCACCGACAGGATAGCGCCGGAGACCGCGTCCCGGCCCACGTCGGTCTTGTCAGTGGACAAAACCTCGGGGAACCGCACCAAGCTCAGGGCGCTTATGTCCCCGTCCAGGCCGAACTTCTCCGCCGTGTCCTTCACCGCCTTCAGATAGGCCCCCGCCAGGTTGTCGTTGACCCGGATGACAGCCTCCTCCGCCTGGGAGGTGTCCACGGTGATGAATACATCCACTTTGCCCCGGCTGATGGTATCGGCCACAGCGGAACGCACCGCCTCTTCGGCGAACAGACAGCTCTTCGGCAGGCGCACGGACACGTCCAGGTAGCGGTTGTTGACGCTCTTCAGTTCCGCCGTCACGGCGATGGCGTCCACCTCGCCCTTTGCCCCGCCGTAGCCGGTCATGCTCTTGATCATTTAAAATACCTCGCGATCTTCACGATATAGAACCGGATGACAGAGGAATAGGCCTGATCGTACAGCCAGAACACCACCGCTCCCAGCGGGTAGAGTATGTACCAGGCCAGTTCCCCGCCCGTGAAGGTGAATATGGCCCGGGCCAGCAGCCAGTAGACCACGAAGGCGAGGGTGTACAGCGCGAACTTGCACGCCCACACCTGCCACAGCTTGTGCAGCCGCTCAAAAAGGCTCTTGGCGATGGGGTAGTATCCGAAAAATGCCAGATACATGATGGCCGACGCGCCGGGGAACAACAGCGCTCCCAGCACCGCTGTCAGCGCGAACACGCCCACGGACCACTTCAGCCCATACATCATCAGCGCCACGCACACCGGCACGCTGGACAGCGCCACCAGCGCCAGCCGCCCCGTGGGCACTACGGACCCCAGTACCAGCAGCACCGCGCCCAGGGCAGTCAGAATAGCGAGCCGGGCCAGCCGTTTCGTTCCGCTTTTCATCTCACCGGCATCCGATGCAGGGGATCAGGTTCCCGCCCATCATCTCGCAGCAGCAGTCTGCGCAGATGAGGTTCTGGCACATGTTGCAGGCCGCGTCGCCGCCCATCATGTCGCCCATGCCCATCCCAGAGGGCCGATAGGCCTGGCCGCCCTGATTCATATACTGCACCGCGTTGCGGTACTCTACGTTCCCCGGCTCCATAGTGGAGGCGGTGCGGAAATACTGCCCCGCCTGGTCCATCCAGCCCTTGCGCCAGCAGACGCTGCCCATAAGATAATACCACTCCGCGTCATGGGTGGGGATGGCGTTGAGCATGGCCTCGGCCTGGGCCAGATTGTTGGCGTTTATGAGGTTGCGGATCTGGATATACTGGGCGTTCTGGCTGCCCGTCTGACGGCCGGCCTGGCTCTGATAGGCGCTGCCGCCGTAGCTGTAGCCGCCCCCGGAGCCGCCATGCTCCCTGCTCTTGGTGATGGCGTCATAGGCCTCGTTGATCTCCTTCATCTTCTCGGAGGCCAGGTCCGCCAGGGGGTTATCGTGATAGTTGTCCGGGTGATACTTCCGGGCAAGGTCCCGGTAGGCCCTCTTCACCTCGTCATCGCTGGCCGACGGGGATACGCCTAAGACGCTGTAGGGATCGTTCATAGCTCGCTCCGTTCTCTTTTTATTCTCGTTTTCGTCTTCCACTGTCCGGCAAAGACCGCCTGTGCCGCCGCCGGGAGGCCCAGGTATATGGTGTTGGACAGGATGCCCGCGTATATGTTCTCCGACAGCAGCGCATAGGCCCCCGCCAGGGCGTTGTGGGAAAGCTGCAGGCTGGCCCGCAGGGTCCTCTCATCCTCCGGCGCCAGCTTTCCCTCCACCGGCTCGAACCGATAGCGCAGGGGGTTGTAGCTGTCCGAACGGATGTCCTCCGCCAGATCGTCCGCTGCGTCCAAGATATAGACGATGCGGCCCAGGTGATATAGAAGCTCGGCCAGGACGCGGCCCTTTTGCTCATTCCCCGCCGCGGCGCCCACCGCCCGCAGGATCAGGGCGAATTTGTCCGCCGGCTCGTCCACGCTGGGGCAGTTCGCTCTCTCCAGCATCTGCAATGCCCGCAGGTTCTTCTCCGTCTCCGCAGCCAGCGCCGGCTGCCGGGCCGCCGCCTTTTTATAGGCTCTTTTCAGCACGCCGCAGGCGGCCTTACAGCCCCAGGAGGCGGGAAAAGACTTATCCTCCGCCCCGTCCGCCAGCTTCCACCAGCCCAGTATGACGGTCATATCCGCCGCCAGGGAGAGGCTTTCGCAGCTTTCAAGGCACACGGTCTTTCGCAGGGGGTGCGCCGCACACCGGCGGGGGCAGGTCCGCTCAGGGCCTGGCATGGCCAAAAGCATGGCCAGGAAGGTGAAATCGTAGTTCACCAGGAACCGGGCGGCGAAGCCGTACCGCCGGGCCAGCTCATGGCACAGCCCGCAGTATACGCCCCGGAACCGCTCGAATTCCGACACCTTCAGTTCGCCCTTCACCGGGCGGACGTAGCCGTACATCAGCGCTTATAGGCGGTGATGAAGTAGTCGATCTTCTTGTACCGCTTGCCCAGGAGCGTGGACCCCGCCGCCCCGGCGGCGATGCCCAGGGCGCTGGCGATGATGCACTTCTCCTGGTCCAGGCCCAGGGCCGCCCCGATGGCATAGCCGATGAACAGCATGGCTACCGGCAGCATATATACGAGCATCGTCACGCCCAGGATGGTGGTGGTCTTGCTCTCCAGGATCACCCGCTCGCCGGGCTGGGCGAAGATCTTGTTCTCCGCCTCCACATGGATCTCCTTGCCGTAGATGCACTCGCCGCAGCCGGAGCAGTGGCTGCACGCCGTCACCCGCTCCACGGCCACGTCCGCCAGGCCATTGTCCAGTAATTTCTTCACGATGCCGGTCTGGGTCATCACTCTTCCTCCATTCGTATGTACAGCGGGTAGGACCCCACCGCGCCGGCGCTTTCAAAGCCGTCCACATATACGGTGGTCGCCGCGCTGATGACGTCCTGTCCGTTGGACGCGGCCGCCGCATCCGTCAGGTCCGCCACGATGCGGATGTTGTTGGCGGAGATCAGCGGCAGCACATCCTTGGGCGCCCGGATGGTCACGATCTTGTTGGCGTCCATGATGCTGGCCCGGTAGCCCTCCGGCACATTGGTACAGCGCAGGTTGGTGACGGCGAAGGCCCCGGTCTCCAGCCCGGTGAACTCCATGTCCACCGTGGCGGTGGTCTCACCCGACAGGCACTCCACCCCGTTAGGCAGCACGATATTGTAGGTCGTGGGCTCAAAGGACAGCGTTCTGGCCAGCTGGATGGTCGCCAGGGAGATGATGTTCAGCCCGTCCAGAGTGGCCGCGTCGCCCGCCACCGTGATGGTGGCCGGGTCGATGGTGGTGATCACGTTGCTGGCCGTGGCGCCGCCGCCGTCAATGAGGTCCACGCCCAGGGCCACTTCCTTCACCGTGCTCACCGGCACGTTCACGCTCACGTTCTCCACATCGGCCTGCACGTCCTCGAACTCCAGTATCTCGTCGTTCTCGTCCAGCAGCACGTAGTTGCCCACGGCGGTGAAGGAGGCGCTCACCTCATCTCTGGCCACCACGACCTGCACCTTGCTGATCTGGTCCAGCTCCTCCTCCGGGCCGGTAAAGGTGACGCTGGCCGGGTCGAAGGTCATCTCCGCCGCGTCCACCATATAGCCCTCGGCGGTAGTGCCCTCGAACTGGCCGGAGACCACCACGGGCTTGGTGGAGAGCTTGCTGATCTGCAGGCTCACGGTAGAGGGACTTCGCCCGGTATCACGGATATTGGCCTGGTTCACGCTGGAGGGATAGCTGAGGGAATAGGTCATGGTCCGGTAGCCGGCCATGGTCACGTTGGAGAGGTTTACCACCGCCTTGATGTCGTCGCTGTTGAGCCTGGACAGGTCCCGGCGCGTGCCGGTCAGGGTCACGTTCACCCGGGTGGTGTCCTGGCGGGAGACCACCAGGTTCAGGGTGTCGCGCATAGCGTCCTGGCCGCTGAAGGTCACCTCCACCCCGTAGAGGGTCTTCGTCTGGGAGATGCCGTAGTTCGCCGTATAGTATACCCAAATGATGAGGGCCGCGAACAGGCACAGGATGGCCCAGAAAAGGCGGCTGTCAAAGATCCCGCGGGCGCGGGCGGCATTGTTATTTTTCATGGTCTGCCCCCTTCTTTCCCCTGAGCCGCGCGAGCAATCCGCCGCGCTCCGTCTCCTCCGCGGGCATGAGCTCCTGCCGCAGCAGGGTCTCAAAGGTATCCGGGCTCAGATGGCGCTTCAAAAGGCCGTCCTCCGCCACGCTGATACCGCCGGTCTCCTCGGATACGATGACCACCACCGCGTCGGACCGCTCGCTCATGCCGATGCCCGCCCGGTGGCGCATGCCTAAGTCTCGGCTCAGGTTGGCGTTCTCGCTCAGGGGGAGCATGCACCCTGCCGCGGCCAGGCGGCCTTCCCGGATGATCACCGCGCCGTCGTGCAGCGGGGACTTATCATAAAACACGTTCTTCAAAAGCTCCGAGCTGACGAGCGCGTCCACCTGGGTGCCGGAGGCCATGGCCTCGTTCAGGCGGTTGGTCCGCTCAAAGACGATGAGCGCGCCCGTGCGGCTCCTGGCCATATCCTCGCAGGCGTATACGGTCTGCATGATGGTCCTGTCCAGTGCCTGACCGCCCATGATGCCCCGCCCGAACAGGGAGAACAGGCGGTAGGAGCCCACCCGCTCCAGGGCCCGGCGTATCTCCGGCTGGAACAGTACGATCACCGCCAGAACGCCTATCTCGAACACCTGGCGCAGGATGAAACTGGTGAGCGTCAGATGCAGGGCGCTGGAGATGCCCAGGGCCACCAGCAGCAGCAGGATGCCCTGCGCCACGCGCATGGAGTTGGTACGCCGGACGAAGGAGATCAGCGCGTACAGCGCCGCCGCTACGATCAACACGTCGACGACATCGGCGGGTCCCATGTCCAGGATCAGGTTGACGGAATCAGATAGATTTGACAGGAAATTATTCATATCGCGGCACCATTCATATATGTGGTCATTGGCTGGTAAACACTCTATGTCAACTTTGTATTATATAACATATCCCCGCCTTTGGCAACATAATTTCTTCTTTTATGCCTGTCCCATCAGGAAACAAAAAAGCACGGCAGGTCTCCCCCGCCGCGCCGCCTCAGGCTAGGATATCCAGTACCGCGTCCACTGCAGCCATGACCTCCCGACAGGTGTTGAAAGGGGAAAAGCTGAAGCGCACCGTGCCCTCCCCCAGGGTCCCCGCCGTCTGATGGGCCAGGGGCGCGCAGTGGAGCCCCGCCCGCACGGCCACGCCTCTTTCTGCCAGCTTTTCCGCTGCCTCCTCGCAGTCCAGGCCCTCCAGCTGCACCGAAAGGACCCCCGCCTGCAGAGCCGGGTCCGGGGCGAGGAACTGACGCACCCGCCCGTCGGCGGCCAGCCTCTCCGAGAAAGCGGCCAGAAGCTCCCGCTCGTGGGCCAGCACCCCAGCCGGCGTCTTCCGCCGCAGCCATTTGACGCCCTCCAGAAGCCCCGCGACGCCTGGCATGTTGTGGGTCCCTGGCTCCAGTCGGTCCGGCAGGAACGCCGGCATGGCCGCGTCCGCGCTCACGGATCCCGTGCCCCCGTAGAAAAGGGGCCTCACCCGTTCGTCTTTACACAGCAGCACCCCCGTCCCCTGGGGACCCAGCAGTCCCTTGTGACCCGGCATGGCGGCAAAGGCGCAGCCCAGACCGTCGAAGTCCAGCCCTACGCTGCCCGCCCCCTGGGAGGCGTCCACGATCAGGGGCACATCCATCTCCCGGCAGGCGGCCGCGATCTCCCGGATGGGCAGGATATAACCGAACACATTGGACACCTGGGTGCACACGGCTGCCTTCGCCCCCGGCAGGAGCCTGCGAAACGCCGCCGCGGCGGCGTCCGGATCGAACAGAGGCGACGCCGCCACCCGGATATCCGCCCCCAGGCCGTGGAGGGTCCGCCACACGGCGTTGTGCTCATAGCCGGATATGACCACTCTGTCCCCGGGCCCCACGAGGCTGTTGATGGCGATGTTGAGCCCATGGGTGGCGCTGGAGGTGAACACCACCCGCTCCGGGTCCTTCACGCAGAAAAGGTCCGCCAATGCCAGCCGGCAGTCCAAGAGGACGTCCGCCGCGGCCATGGCGCTTGCGTACCCGCCCCGGCCGGGGCTGGACAGGGTCTGCATGGCCTCCGACACGGCGTACCGGACGGCGGCGGGCTTTTGAAAGGACGTGGCAGCACAGTCAAGGTATATCATTCCTGCGCCTCCAACGATCCGTCGGGCCGGCGCAGCAGCACCCGCTCCGGCGTGATGCCAGCCCCGGCCAGGATGGCCATGGCCCGCTCCTTATGCCGGGCCGCCACGATGACGCAGTAGGCGCAGCCGCGGGTGGCGGCGGCCTTTGGTACACGGGAGACCGTTCCCGTAATGCCCGCCCGCTCCAGGACCCTTGCCGCCCGCTGGGCGTAGGTCAGGCTGCGGAATGACAGAAGATAGTGCATAAAAAGACCTCCCGCTGTGGTTACGCACCATTGTATGCGGGAGGCATATCCTATTGTTCAGCGGGGCAGCAGCAGCGCCACGGCATGGCAGCTTATGCCCTCCCCTGCGCCGGTGAAGCCCATCTTCTCCTCGGTGGTGGCCTTCACGCTGACGAAGGAGAGGTCCACGGCCAAGTCCGCGGCGATGTTCTGCCGCATCTTTTCTATGTAGGGCGCCAGCTTCGGCCGCTGGGCAATGACGGTCACGTCGCAGTTGCCCACAGTATAGCCCGCGTCCGCCGCGGCCTTTGCGGCGGCCCGGAGGATCAGGCGGCTGTCGATGCCCTCCGTGGCGGGGTCGTTGTCGGGAAAGAGCTTGCCGATGTCCCCCAGCGCCGCCGCGCCCAGTATGGCATCCGCCAGGGCGTGGAGCAGCACGTCCGCGTCCGAGTGGCCCAAAAGGCCCTTTTCAAAGGGCACCTTCACCCCGCCCAATATGAGCTTTCGCCCCTCCACCAAGCGGTGGGCGTCGTACCCGTGGCCGATGCGCATATTCATGGCTCGCTCCTCTCCGCCAGCAGGATCCTGGCCAGTTTAAGGTCCAAAGGCGTGGTGATCTTGATGTTCTCCTCGCTGCCCCGGGAGAGGTATATCTTCCCGCCGATGCGCTCCACGGCCAGGCAGTCGTCGGTGACCTCCGGGGCGTTGGCTGCCGCGTCCTGCAGCGCGGCCCGGATGAGATCGGCCTGGAAGCACTGGGGCGTCTGGGCCGCCCAGAGGCCGGACCGGTCCGGGGTGTCTGTCACGATGCCGTCCTGCGCCCTTTTGATCGTATCCTTCACCGGCACCGCGGGCAGGGCCGCCGTGTGGCGGTACGCGGTCCAGAGCCCGTCCAGAACGACCTCCTCCGTCACCAGGGGCCGGGCCCCGTCGTGGATGGCGATGAGTTCCGCCTCGGCCGGCACAGCCATCACCCCGGCGAGGCAGGACTTGGCTCTCGTCTCTCCCCCGGACACCACCGCCGTGAGCTTCGTCACCCCATAGCGGGCGCAGAGGGCCTTGACCGTCTCTGTCATATCCGGCCGGGCGGCCACCACGATAGCCCCCACCGCTTCACAGCGCTCAAAGGCCAGGACGCTGCGCATGAGCACAGGCATCCCGCCCAGGTCCTCCATCAGCTTGTCGGCGCCGTAGCGCCGGGCCGAGCCCGCCGCCACGATCACCGCCGCGGCATACGGAAGCCGGGCCGTTTTCAGTTTTTCCGACGCTTTTGCCATGATGACCTCAACATATCAGCCGTTTTTGTCCCATATAGTGGATTATACCCGTTTGGGGGATTTTACGCAAGTATGGGGAGGGCTTTAATTGCTTCGGGACAGAACGCTGGCCTTCAATACGGCGCTGCTCACCGCCTCGGGCCTGGCCATGCGGTTCGTGGGCATGGTATGGCAGGTGTGGCTCGTCAGCCGCATCGGCGAGGCGGGCATCGGGCTATTCCAGCTCGTCATGAGCGTGAACGCCCTGGCGGTCACGGTGGCCATGAGCGGCAGCCGCTACGCGGTCACCCGGCTGGTCTCGGAGGAGAACGGTCTGGACCGGCCCTATGGCGCGGCCCGGGCCCTGAGCGCCTGTATGACCTACGGGCTGGGCTTCGGCCTGGCCGCCGGGCTCATCCTCATGGTGCTGGCCCAGCCCCTGGGCTTTCTCTGGCTGGAGGACGCACGGACCGTGCGGCCGCTGATGCTCCTCTCCCTCACCATGCCCCTTACAGGCATCGACTCCGTCATGCACGGCTACTTCACCGCTGTTGGGCGGGTGTGGAAGAGCGTGGCCGTATCCGTGTGCCAGCAGCTGGTCACCATCGGCGTCACTGCCGCCATGCTGGTGCTGAGCCCGCCGGGGGACCTGGAATACGCCGCTGCGGTCATCACGGGGGGCAGTCTCTTCGGGGAGATCGCCGGCGTGGCCGCCCTGGGCCTGACCTACGCCTTTGATAGGCGCCGCCACGGCATCGTGAGGGAAAAGGGCGCGCCCGCCCTGCCCGGCATGACGGGCAGGATGCTCCACATCGCCCTGCCCCTGGCGGCGGCCTCCTATGCCCGCAGCGGCCTTTCCACATTGCAGCACCTGCTGGTGCCCCGGGGCCTGCGGGCGTCGGGCCTGGGCGCGGAGCCAGCCCTCGCGGGCTACGGCGTCATCCAGGGCATGGCCCTGCCCGTGGTGCTGTTCCCCTCCTGTCTCATGATGGCCGTGGCGGAGCTTATCGTGCCAAAGCTGACGGAAAAGCAGATCCAGGGCCGTGACGAGAGCATCCGGGCTGTGACAGAGGATGTGCTCTATAAGAGCCTTCTTTTCAGCGCTGTCACCGCCGCCCTGCTGCTGGGGCTGGGGGACAGCCTGGGCCGGGCGCTGTATGATTCCGGCCAGGCCGGACGCTATATACAGCTTTTCGCCCTCATCGTACCGGTGATGTACATGGACATGGCCACGGACGGGTGCCTGAAGGGCCTGGGCGAGATGATGTTCTGCATGTACGTGAACATCGCGGACGTGGGCCTTTCGGCGCTTTTAGTGTGGCTGATGCTGCCCCGCTGGGGACTGGGGGCCTACGTATTCGTGATCTGCTTCACGGAGGTGTTCAATTTCGCCCTGAGCCTGTGGCGGCTCCGGCATGTCAGCGGCTTTCGCCTGCCCGGTTGGGCGGTGGGCAGGACGGTGCTGTTCGCGGCATTGGCCGGCGCCGCCGCACGGCTGCTGGGCGCATACACCGGCGCGGCGGTATCCGTCCCGGCGCTGGTCCTGTCCATGGGCGCGGGCCTGGGCCTGTTCTTCCTGGCCATGCGCCATCATACAAGTATCCTTTGACATCGCCGCCGGAATTTGGTAAGCTTGTGGGCGGGAAGTGATACGAATGCTTTTGACTGTGGACTTATCCAACAGCCGTTTGACTCTGGCCGGGGTAAAGGACGGGACCGCGGCCTTCTCCTGCTCCATGGCCACCGTAAAGACCCGCACGGCGGACGAGTACGCCGCCCTCATGGGCCTGATTCTGGAGCAGCACGGAGCGGACCGGCGGACCTGGGACGGGTGCATCCTGTCCTCGGTGGTGCCGGAGCTGACGCTCACCCTGCGCCAAGCACTGGAGACCCTCACCGGCGCGGCGCCCATGGTGCTGGGTCCCGGCGTGAAGACCGGCCTCAACATCCGCTTGGACGACCCCTCGGAGCTGGGCGGCGACTTCGTGGCAGCCGCCGTGGCGGCCCAGGCCTCCTACCCCCTGCCCGTGATCACCGTGGATATGGACACGGCCATCGGCATAGGCGTCACCGACGGCCAGGGCCGGTATATCGGCGGCGTCATCGCCCCGGGCATCATGACCTCCACCGCCGCCCTCACCAGCCGGGCCTCCCTGCTGCACAATGTGGTGCCCCAGGCCCCGGGCCACATCATATGCAAGAACACCGACGAGTCCATGCGCTCGGGCATCATCTACGGCGCCGCCGCCATGCTGGACGGGCTGCTGGCGGGCATGGAGGAAGAGCTGGACCAGCCGGCCGAAGTGGTGGCCACCGGGGCCTGGGCCCAGGCGGTGATCCCCCACTGCCGCCGCCAGGGCATCCACGTGGACCGGGACCTGATACCCCGGGGCCTGTGGCTCATATGGCAGAAGAACCAGAAAAAATAAAGCGCCGCCGGCGGGATTTCCGCCGGCGGTCTTCTATGCGCTTTTTACCGCAGCCGCAGGATCATCTGAGCGGCGACAGTGTCGTCGGGCTTCTGCACCAGCAGGTGCCAGCCCTCCTCATCCCTCCGCCGGTATATGCGCAGGCTCTCCCCCTCCCGGCAGGCGGCGATATAGTTGACCTCCGCCTCCGCCACGTCCATCTGCTCCAGCTCGGCCACAGAGAAGGTGCCCATGAGCATGCGCACATAGGCCACGTTGTTCATGTGCCGGCCCGTGTCGATGTCCCGGGAGCCCACCGTGTACGTAGCGTGCAGGTTGGCCGGGTCGGGCTTTTCCTTGAAGCGGGTGAAGGGGCTGTCCAGCACCCGGTCCGGCAGGGGCTCCATGTCCAGGGGATAGCTGAACTCCGACGTCTTCATGACCCGGCCCGTGTCCACGTTCTGGGCGGCCCACTCGGTGCGCCCCTCGGCCAGCAGCTCGCCGTCCTGCTTCATGGTATAGAACCGGTCGCATTTCACGTTCGCCGGCTTGCCCGGCCATGTCTTTACCGTCACCCTGTCGCCGTAGCCGGGGTTTTTGTAGATATGCACGCGGGTGCGCACCGCCAGCCAGAAGGCCCGGTGGTTCATCATATCGGCGTAGCCCACGCCCATGAGCTCGGCCTGCTCCGCCGCCAGGTCCATGAACAGGTCGAACAGACCCGCCAGCTTCAGCTTCCCCTCATAGTCCAGCTTGCTGGTAAACAGCGACTCTTCCTTTTCCAGATGGTTTTTCATAGACACTCCTTAAAAACCGGCACCCCGCCTTACTTGCGGGATGCCGGAAACATTTCGTCGTCCCAGAGGACTATCTCGCCCGCCGCGCGGGTCTTGTTCATATCGATGAGGCGCTGGTTTTGGGAGCCCCGGAACCGGAGGCTGATGTCCTTCAGGTTCAGGATGAAGGGCCCGTCCACCAGCACGTCCGTCAAAGCCAGCATCTCGTCCGTCACCTCGCAGCGGGGGTGGCTGCCCTCCCGCAGCAGGTCCTCGTAGATAAACCCGGTGAAGGCCCATATGGTCTTGTCCGGGTAAGTCTGGCGCACCCGCCGGAGAAAGGGCACCAGCGCCCGCTGGTTGTCCGGCTCGAAGGGGTCGCCCCCCAGCAGGGTCAGGCCGTCGATGTATCCCGGCGAGAGCATGGAAAGAAGCTCCTCCTCCGTCTCGGCGGTGAAGGGCTGGCCGTAGTCAAAGTCCCAGGTCTGAGGCTGGAAGCAGCCGGGGCAGCGGTTGGTGCAGCCGGACACGAACAGTGTCACCCGCACGCCGACGCCGTTGGCGATGTCGCAGTTTTTGATCTCGCCGTAATGCATGGTCCCTCTCCTCCGTTCCGCCGGAAAGCCGTCGTCTTCGTCTATGATACATCATCGGGGCAGGTAATGCAAGGTCTTCCCCCATCGCCTGTCCCTGGATATTTTTCCGATCTGCCTCAAACGACGTCCTTCACCACAGGTATGCGCTTCATCACCAGGTCCGTCACATAGGCCGCCCCGAAAGCGATCGCCGCCGTCAGCAGCACGCCGGCCATGCCCCCGTAATGGAAGGGGTCGAAGTGCAGGTGCTTGAACAGCAGCCGCACATAGGCCATGTGGATCAGGTACACCCCGAAGGAGTGCCGGTCGATATTGGCCAGGACGGTCTTCACGGCCGAGGGCTCGTCCGACATGTGGAAGAACCACCCGGCGATGCCCAGCGCCTGGACGATCACCAGCGGGGAGTTATACTCGAACAGCACGTCAAGCTGCGCCACGCCCCAGCGCACCCGCACGTAGGACAGGGCCGCTATGGCAGCCGTGGCCGCCAGGAACGCCGCGCCGTACCAAGCCCGGCGGTATTTCATGCCCCAGCGCTTCAGCCAATAGCCCATGAACAGGTACAGCGGATAGATGCTGGACACGTGCACATAGAACCCGCACCGGACGCCCACCGCCTGCAGGCACGGGACGACGGAGAGAAACAGCGTGTATATGCCCATGAGGTATAGCATATCCCGCTCCCCCGCCAGCTCCGACACCTTCTTGTACAGGGGCATCAGCAGGTACAGCCCCAGCAGGCAGTAGAGATACCACATATGGGACCAGCTGTCCCCGGCGAACACCTCGTAAAGGCCGTTCAGGAAGTGGGCCCCCGTCCGCTGGGAGGGGTTGAAGATCATCTCCAGCACCACGAACAGCACGCCGAACAGGACGATGGCCTTCATCATCCGGGCGATGTACTTTTTGAACAGGGCGCTGTAGGTGATCCGCTTCTCCGGCGGCAGGAGCAGCGCGCCCGTCACCATGATGAAGCAGGGCACCGCCCACATCAGGTTGTGCTGCACCATGGCCCCCACCGCCGCCCGCCAGAAGGTCATCTCCCCGGCGTACATGAGCACGGTGGAATAGGTGGTGTGCAGCAGGATGATGAACAGGCACGCCGTGGCCCGCAGGCAGTCAAAGCCTGCGTTTCGCTTGCCGATCATGCCGGTCCCGTCACCAGAGCAGGCCGCCCTCGATGCAGCCCGCGTCGCCGCCGTAGGACCAGCCGCCGCCGGAGGAGGAACCGCCGGAAGAGCCGCTGGAGGAGGACTGGCTGGCCACATAGGCCTCCCACTCCGCCGTGCCCACGACCTGCTCCTCCTCGGAGGTGTCTACGTCCTCGCCGGTGGAGAGGCTTGTGTACGTAAGATAGGGCAGGCTGTTCCAGGCACGCTGGATCATCGCCTCGTCCATGTCGTCCAGGAGCACGTTGTGCAGCACGCCCACGGTCCAGTCGGACCAGACGATCTGGATGTCATAGGCCACGGGGCCGGTCGTCTCTTCCTCCTCGCCGGCCGTCTCCGGCTCATAGCAGAAGAGGCTCGCCTCGTCCACCTCAAAGAGGTCGCCCTCGGCGATCAGCTCGGCGGAGAACTCCCAGTCGTCGCTCTTTTTGATGTTCAGGCCCATGATGTCCGTGCCGGTGGCGTTGGTGAACTTCACGCCGCGGCTGGTCTCGGTCTCCTCACCGATCCTGTCCAGCGCGGACAGGTCCTCTTCCTCCGCAGCGGCGTCCTCCGCCGGCTCCGCCTCGCCCTCGGCAAGGGCCATGACGCCCAGGCTCAGCACCATCACCAGCGCCAGCAGCAGGGCCATAAGCTTTTTCATCGCGTTACCCATGTTCTATTTCTCCCTTCTCCAAGATGCGCTCCTGTCAGTCCACGCGGCTGTACTGGCCATAACGCCAGGTGCCGGGCTGGCCATACCGGATGTGGAAGCCGTTCATGCCGGTCTCGTTGGTGAAGTTGGCGTCGTACACGTACAGCACGCCGTCATGGATGACTTCGGTCCAGCCGTGGGGCGCGTAGTAGCCGTTGGAGCTGCGCACGCCGCCTTCCACCATATAGACCTCATAGCCCATCATCTTGATCATCTGATAGAGAGTGGAGTTCATCACGAAGCAGTTGCCCCGGTGGTTATCGAAGCCATAGTTGGCATAGAACTCCGTGTGCACTTCCCCGGCGGGAGCGCGCATCCAGCGCCAGTAATAGGTCAGGCGCACGGACCAGTTGAAGGCGCTGCGCAGGTTCCAGCCCACCTGGTCCAGGACCGCCGCGGCCTTCCGGCCGGCAGGGGTCACGTAGCCCTCGATGACGCCGTCGCCGTTCACATGCCAGGTCTTGCCCAGCAGCGTCACAGTGGTATTCCGCATGAGCGCGCCGTCCGGGGCGTACATGTACATCTCGCCGTTGATGTAGGTCTGGTGGTCCGCCATGGCGCCGTAGGTGCCGTCGTGCTTCTCGTTGAAGTAGTATGTAACGCCGTCTACATCATAGAAGCCGGTGACCATCTGGCCGTCCATGTCCACATAGTAGCGCTTGCCGCCGTCGTTGACCCAGGTGGAGACCGCCATAGCCCCGTCGGTGGTGTCGAACCAGTGATAATAGCCGCCCACGCTCACCCAGCCGGTACGCATGGCGCCGTAGGTACCGTCGTGGCTGGTGTTGAAGTAGTAATACCAGCCGTCTTCCACCTCGTAAAGGCCGGTGACCATATGGCCTTCCCAGTCCAGGAAGTACCTGTTGCCGCCGTCATAGCACCAGTCGGAGCGGACCATCTCGCCGGAGGGAGAGGCGAACCAGTACCAGTAGCCGTCGATGGCCTGCCAGCCGGTGCGCATGGCGCCGTAGGCGCCGTCGTGTTTGGTGTTGAACCAATAGGTCTGGCCGTCGATCTCCTGAAGGCCGGTGACCATATGGCCCTCGGCGTCGAAGTAGTACTCGTCCCTGCCGTCGGTGGCCCAGTCAGACATCACCATGAGACCATCCTGGGAGAACCAGTACCAATCGCCGCCTATGCTCTGCCAGCCGGTGCGCATGGCGCCGTAAGCGCCGTCGTGGCTGGTGTTGAAGTAATAATACTGGCCGTCTTCCACCTCATAAAGGCCGGTGGCCATGTGGCCTTCCCAATCCAGGAAGTACCGCTCGCCGGCGACCGTGACCCAGTCGGACAGGACCGGATGGCCGCCCAGATAGTAGTACCAGACGCCGTCCCTGCCGTACCAGCCGTCGGGCCGGCCCTCGGGAAGAGGCATTTCGCCCGGGGCGTCCGCGCCGTCCTGGACAGGAGGCGCCTGGCCGCCTGTGGATACGTCGTTGACCTCCGGCGCCTCCGGCGCCACCGGCTCGGAGAGAACGTCCTCCTCCGCAGCCACCGGCGCAAAGGGCGCCTCAGGCTCCTCGGCGGCGAAGGCCGAGACCGTCAGGCACATCATCAGTGCCGCTACAAGGATCAGAGCATAAGCAAGCTTTTTCATATCCCGCGTTTCCTTCCTTCTTTCTTGTCCCAGGCGGTCCGCACCGTCTTTTGCACAGGGCACTTTTTTGATTATACCGCTTTCTTCTATTGAGTGCAAGCAGTTTTTTCCTGCGTGCCTCTCCCCTTCCCGCCGGCAGGCAGACAAAGGGCCGGCCGGCTCAGGTGAGCCGGCCGGTGGATATAGGCTGTTTTCAGCGTTTTTACAGGTGCAGGACCCGGTCTTTGATCTCCTGGGTGCGGCCCTGGTTCCAGAACTGGGTGCCGATGTAGCCGCAGGTGCGCCGGGCCACGTTCATCTTGTCCTGGTCGGTGTTGCCGCAGCGGGGGCAGCGCCAAATGAGCTTGCCGTCGTCCTCCACGATCTCGATCTCCCCGTCCCAGCCGCACACCTGGCAGTAGTCGCTCTTGGTGTTCAGCTCGGCGTAGATGATGTTGTCGTAGATGAAGCGCATGACCTGCAGCACCGCCTCCAGGTTGTTCTGCATGTCCGGCACCTCCACATAGCTGATGGCGCCGCCGGGAGACAGGTGCTGGAACTGGGCCTCGAACTTCAGCTTCGTGAACGCGTCGATCTCCTCGGTCACGTGCACGTGGTAGGAGTTGGTGATATAGCCTTTGTCGGTGATGCCCTCGATGACGCCGAAACGGCGCTGCAGGCACTTGGCGAACTTGTAGGTGGTGCTCTCCAGGGGCGTGCCGTACAGGGAGAAGTCGATGTTGTGCTGCTCCTTCCAGCGCTTGCAGGCGGCGTTCATGTACTGCATGATCTCCAGGGCGAAGGGCGTGGCGGAGGGGTCCGTGTGGCTCTTGCCGGTCATGTACTTGACGCACTCATAAAGGCCCGCGTAGCCAAGGGAGATGGTGGAGTAGCCGTTATAGAGGAGCTTGTCGATGGGCTCGCCCTTCTGCAGGCGGGCCAGCGCGCCGTACTGCCACAGGATGGGGGCCGCGTCGGACAGCGTGCCCTTCAGCCGCTCGTGGCGGCACATCAGTGCCCGGTGGCACAGCTCCAGCCGCTCGTCGAATATCTTCCAGAACTTCTCCAGATTGCCGCCGGAGGACAGGGCCACGTCAGGCAGGTTGATGGTGACCACGCCCTGGTTGAAGCGGCCATAGTACTTGTGCTTGCCCGGCTCGTAGTTGCCGGCGTTGGCGATGTTGCCCACGCCCGCGTCGGTGAACCGGTCCGGGGTCAGGAAGGAGCGGCAGCCCATGCAGGTGTACACATCGCCCTTCAGCTCCAGCATCTTCTTCTCGGAGATATAGTCGGGCACCATCCGTTTGGCGGTGCATTTGGCCGCCAGCTTCGTCAGGTACCAGTAAGGCGTGCCCTCGTCCACGTTGTCCTCCTCCAGTACGTAGATGAGCTTGGGGAAGGCGGGGGTGACCCATATGCCCTGCTCGTTCTTCACGCCCTCATAGCGCTGCAGAAGGGTCTCCTCGATGATGATGGCCAGGTCCTTCTTCTCCTGCTCGCTCTTGGCCTCGTTCAGATACATATACACGGTGACGAAGGGGGCCTGTCCGTTGGTGGTGAGCAGCGTCACGACCTGATACTGGATGGTCTGCACGCCCCGGCGGATCTCCTCGCGCAGGCGCTTTTCCACGATGGAGTCCACCTGCTCCTTGGTGGGGATGACGCCAAGGGTGCTGATCTCGTCCCGGACGATGGAGCGGATCTTGTCGCGGCTGACCTGCACGAAGGGGGCCAGATGGGCCAGGGAGATGGACTGGCCGCCGTACTGGTTGGAGGCCACCTGGGCCACGATCTGGGTGGCAATGTTGCAGGCGGTAGCAAAACTGTGGGGCCGCTCGATGAGGGTGTCGGTGATGACGGTGCCGTTTTGCAGCATATCCTCCAGGTTCACCAGGTCACAGTTATGCATATGCTGGGCATAGTAATCCGTGTCATGGAAGTGGATGATGCCCTCCTCGTGGGCCTCCACGATGTCGGGGGGCAGCAGCAGGCGGTTGGTGATGTCCCGGCTCACCTCGCCGGCCATGTAGTCCCGCTGGGTGGAGTTGACCACGGGGTTTTTGTTGGAGTTCTCCTGCTTGGCCTCCTCGTTGTTGCACTCGATGAGGGCCAGGATCCGGTCGTCAGTGGTGTTGGACTGGCGGACCAGGGAGCGGGTGTAGCGGTAGGTGATATACCGCTTGGCCACCTCATAGGCCCCGTGGGCCATGATCTGCTCCTCCACCATATCCTGTATCTCCTCCACGGAGGGAGACCGGCCCAGCTCGATGCAGGCCTTCTCCACCGTATCGGCGATGCGGTGGATCTGGGTGTTGGTCATGCGAAGGTCCTCGTCCACCACGTCGTTGGCCTTGCTGATGGCGTTGATGATCTTCGTGATGTCGAAAGCGACCTCCGAACCGTTTCTCTTTATGATCTTCATTGCGAACGCCTTCCCCTCTTTTGTATGTCTTTCTCCTGTATCTCCGCAAACAACGCGCCTTTCCGAAAAGGCGCGATCGGTTACATAATCTCGGTGTCAGCTATATTAGCACAATATCTTGTGCCTGTCAACCACAAAACGTTCAATATTTTGTGAGGGGTGAAAAAGCCCGCAAAGGCCCGAAAACACTGGGCCCGGCGGTCCTTTGCGAAGAATTGCTATATTTGTATGGTCCTTCCCCGCGCCGAAAAAAATTTTTTTGCGCGCCCCAATATTTATGTTCTTGGCAGCGATGTGCAATAAAAAGGGCTTCCGCACTTGAATTATTGCAAATAATGCTTTATGCTTACCATACACTACCCAAGGAGGACGCCATGGACCGGGAACGCAGCTACAGCCGCGAGGGCTATCTCACTGAGAACTACCACTATTTCCATCTTCGGGACACCGCCGGCCAGGAGCGGGACTTCCACTTCCACGACTTTGACAAGCTGGTGCTCCTTCTGTCCGGTCGCGTGGACTATATGGTGGAGAACACCACCTACTCCCTGCGGCCCTGGGACATCCTGCTGATCGGCCACCACGTGATCCACAAGGCGCTGATCGACAAGAGCCAGCCCTATGAGCGGGTGATCCTGTATCTGGACAGGAAGTACCCCTCCCGGGCCGGGGGCGAGGCCAATCTGGCGGAGTGCTTCGAGCGGGCCGACCGGCAGGGCCGTCACCTGCTTGTCCCCGGTCCGGAGGAGATAAAGGTCATATCCGGGGTGCTGGAGGCGCTGGACATCGCCGCGGCGGACAACCAGTTCGGGGCCCAGGCCCTGCGGGACACCCTGGTGATGCAGCTGCTCATCGCCGTGAACCGGGTCTCCCTCCACGGGGGCGCGGACGGCGAGCCCGCCGCCCCGCAGTATGACCCCAAGATCGCCCAAACCCTCTCCTACATAAACGAGAACCTGGCCCAGCCCCTGACGGTGGAGGACCTGGCGGAGCGGGTATACCTGAGCAAGTACCACTTCATGCGCCTTTTCAAGGCACAGACCGGCAGCACCGTCCACGCCTATGTGCGCCAGCGGCGGCTCCTGTACGCCGCCCAGCTCATCCGCCGGGGCGTCAGCGCCACCAAGGCCGCGGCGGACAGCGGCTTCGAGGAGTACTCCACCTTCTTCCGGGCCTTCCGGGAGAGCTTCGGCGTCAGCCCCGGACAGTTGAAGTAACCATCCATTTCTGGATACACGTCATTTTATAAATGGATGGTTCTGTATAATATTCATCGAATGCATGGAACTTTGAAGAGCAAAAACGGATATATATCCGGCATTTCCTGCATAAACTCCAGCTTTTCGCCGGTTTCCGGGTGCATAAACGACAGTTTATGCGACCACAGCCCCAAGGGGCACTCCTCGTCGGCCAGGCCGTATTTCCGGTCCCCTGCCAGGGGCCAGCCCCGGCTGGCGAACTGGCAGCGGATCTGGTGAGTGCGGCCGGTGAGGAGCCGGACGGCAACCAGACTCATGCCCTCCCGGCTGTCCAGGACCTCATATTCCAGCGCCGCAGGCCTTGCCTCCGGGCCGGGCGTATCCGTCACGAAGGTCATATGCCGTGCCCTGTCCCGGGCCAGCAGGTCCTCCATCCTCCCCTGGCGGGGCTCCGACGTACTGTGGACCACCGCCAGGTATTCCTTTTTAAATATACCCTCCTGTATCTGCCGGCCCAGCTCGGAGGCAGCCTTTCTGGACCTGGCCAGGACCATCAGGCCCCCCACCGGTCTGTCCAGCCGGTGGACGGTGCGCACGCAGGCATTCTCATCCCCCAGAGCCTCCCGCACGAGAGAGGGCATCCCGCCGGGCTCATCAGTGGAGAGGACCCCCGCCGGCTTTACGCACACGGCGATGCGCTTGTCCAGATATACGAACTGCATGACGGTCCCCCCCTTTCCGCTCTATTATAGGCCGCGGTGGCACTTTTCACAAGGCGCAAAAAAACCTGAAAAAAGCCTTGATTTCACGGTACAGGTATGGTATAGTAATTGAGCGAATTTTGGATAAAGGATGAATTTACTATGACTATCGCCATTTCTATATTGCAGCTGATCTCCTGCCTGTTCCTGATCGTGGTCGTCCTGTTCCAGAGCGGCAAGCGCTCTGGCCTGTCCGGCGCCATCGCTGGCGGTGCGGACACCTTCATGACCAAGACGAAGGCCAAAACCTGGGACGCAAAGCTCGCGAAGATGACCAAGTGGGTGGCCATCGTATTCGTTCTGCTCACCTTGGTGCTGAACTTCATCTGATCTACTATTATAATAATACGCGGCGCCGCTCATTTGAGCGGCGCTGTTTTTGTTTATTCCGTGGCAGGCTCCAAAAGCGTGAGCTTTTTGTTGTCCGCGTCCAGGCGGCATCTGAGGCCGTAAGGCAGCACGCCGATGGGCTCCGCGTGGCCAAAGTTCACATTATATAAGATTGGTATCTCCGGGCGGCCCGCCTCACGGCCTACCACCCGGCGGTAAACCTCCTTATAGGGCTCATACTTGCTGCGACGGGCGGGCTTTCCCACGATGATGCCGTTTACCACGTCAAACAGCCCTTGGGCGGCCAGGTTTCGCAGATACCAGGTGAGATAGTCGCAGGACATATCCTCCTCGCTCGTCTCCAGGAACAGTATCTTCCCAGACCACTCCTCTTTCGACGGCCAAATCAACGTGCCCACCACCTGCGGGAACACGTCTATGCACCCGCCCAGCAGTTCCCCCTCCACCACGCCGGAGCCCTGGAGCACCTCATAGCCCACCGTCTCCGGGTGATAGGCTTTGAGCCGGTGCATGTTCTCCGGCTTCCACCATATCTTCTCGTCCTCGTCGTCGTACCAGTAAGGCGCGGAGGGGATATCCAGGGTGG
>CANRMG010000012.1 GCA_947631675.1 uncultured Oscillospiraceae bacterium | reverse complement strand
TTCACGGCCACCACGTCGGCCATCAGGCAGAACACGCCGATGGGGGTCAGCTTGATGATGAAGCTCATGATCTTCATCACCACGGCGTAGGCGCTCTCCATGACCTCGCTGAAGCCCTTGCCCGCGTCGCCCGCCATCAGGATGCCGGCGCCCAGGAACAGGGCCACCACGATGACCTGCAGCATGTTGGCGTCGGAGAAGCTCTGCCACATGTTGGAGGGGAAGATGCCCTTGATCACGTCCATGACGTTGGAGGAATTGGCCTCATATTCCAGGCCGGAGGTCTCCAGCACCGGGAACAGCCCGGCGGCGTTGGCGATGTTGGCGAAGATCAGGCCGATGATGATGGCCACGGCGGTGGTGCCCAGGTAGTAGACGATGGTCTTCCAGCCGATGGAGCCCACGCGCTTGATGTCGCCCAGGCTCACCACGCCGCTGACGATGCTGGTCAGGACCACAGGCACGACCAGGAATTTCAGCAGGTTGATGTAGATGTCGCCGAAGGGCTTCAAGTACGCGGTGGTGAACGCGCCGCCGTCCTCCATGCTGTACATGCAGATGAGGCCGGCAACGATGCCCAGGATCATGCCGATAAAGATCCATGCGGGCAGTTTCAGCTTTTTCATGGTATCCACTCCTTTTTTGAGGGTTTATTTATTACGGAAAGATTATAACATATTCTTATGTCACTGTAAAGAGAAAACTTTATCAAGCCGTCGAAACGGCCAAAGGAAAAGGGCGCTCGGACAGATGTCCGGGCGCCCATGGGGTGTATATCAGTCGTAGGGGTCGAACTCCACCCGCAGGTCCTCCGCGTACAGCAGAACGGTGAAGAACTGGTGCAGGGTCGTGGCCCGGCCGGAGAAGGCCCATATGCCGTCCCGCAGCTCGTAGTATACCTTCACATCCTCGTCGTGCTTGGGGGAATCAGTGAGGGCATATTCCAGGCTGAACTCGTAAGCGTCCTTTTCCCGCTCGATGTCCAGCTCGCACAGGTAACCGGGGCCGCCCAGGCCGTCGCTCTTGGCCACGCACAGGGCGCCGTCCACGTCCCGGGCGCCGATCTCCCGCAGAAACACATCCACGATCTCCCACTGGAAGTGCTTGTTGGCGGCGGCGAACAGCTCGTCGTAGGTGGCGAAGGTCCCCTCCGCCACGGGGTAGACGGCCGGCTCGCCCGCCTTGTCGGTGACGGGGTATTCCTTGTTGTCGGCGTAGGCCGGGTCGATGACGGCGGAGCGGTCATAGAACCAGTCGCCGTAGAAGCTCAGGGCGGCGTTCATGGCCGAGACCAGATCGTCCTTCGTCAGCTCCCCGGGCTGGGGCACGGCCGCGGCCGCGGGCACGTCGGCGGGCGCGGGGGAGGGCGTGGCCTTGGCCTTTTCCGGCGTCTTGACGGCGGGCTTGTCGGTAGGAGCGGGCTCGTCGGTAGCGGCAGGTTCGTCGGTCACGGCCGGCGCCTCGGTGGCGGGGACCAGATCGTCGTCGGCCGTTTCCTTGCTGGGACTGGGATCGGCGGCGCCGTTGGGGTCCAGCACGTCCGGCCCGGCGGTCCGGGCACAGCCGGCCAGCATCACCAGGGTCAGCAGCAGGGCAAAAACAGACATCCGTTTCATATCATGAAGGTTCCTTTCCAAGTGTTTTCCCCATTATACCGTATGTTTGTCCCGTTCGCAACGGGCGGCGGAGGCGGTTTTTTGCCGAAGGGGCCAAATTGTTACCATTTTCTCTTTATTTTTTCCCAATGACGTAATATATTTAATTCAATGAGAAAATACAGAGAATGTGTGGGATAGTGCCGTGGTCTTTTCCAGTATGCTTTTCGTGTTCCTCTTCCTGCCGGCGAATCTGCTGAGCCAGTTTCTGCTGCGCTCGCCCAGGGCGAAGAATATCGCGATGCTGGCCTTTTCGCTGGTGTTTTACAGCTGGGCGGGCGTGCGGTATCTTTTTTTGCTGCTGGCGGTGGTGTTCATCTGCTGGGCGGGGGCCATCCTGATCTACCTGTCCGGGAAGGGTCCCGGGCGGAAGATGTGGCTGTGGGTCACGGTGGGGCTGTGCCTGCTCATACTGGGCATATTCAAGTACACGGGCTTTTTCCTGCAGAACGTCCAGGCCCTGATCGGCGTGCCCCGGGTCATCCCCCGAATCGTGCTGCCCATCGGCATCTCCTTCTATACCTTCCAGCTGATCTCCTATGTGGCGGACGTATACCGGGGCGAGGTAGAGCCCCAGCGGAAATACTGGATGCTGCTTCTGTACGCCAGCCTTTTCCACCAGTGCATCGCCGGGCCCATCGTCCGCTATAAAGATGTGAACGGCGACCTGGTCCGGCGTAAGACCACCACGGCGGAGCTGGGCCGGGGCGTCAGCCGGTTCGCGGTGGGTCTGGCGAAAAAGGCGGTGCTGGCCAACGGCTGCGCCGTCGTGGCGGACCAGCTTCTGGTCCAGGATGCCGCCGCGCTGGCAAAGGTGCCGGCCATGGGCCTGCTGCTGGGGGCCTTCGCCTTCACATTGCAGATCTATCTCGACTTCTCCGCCTATTCGGACATGGCCATCGGCATGGGCCTCATGTGCGGGCTCCACTACCGGGAGAACTTCAACTACCCCTATATGGCCGGGTCCGTCACCGAGTTCTGGCGCCGGTGGCACATCTCGCTGAGCTCCTTCTTCCGGGACTACGTGTATATCCCCCTGGGGGGCAGCCGCTGCGGCCTGGGCCGGCAGCTTCTGAACCTGTTCATCGTCTGGTTCCTCACCGGCATGTGGCACGGGGCCAGCTGGAATTTCATCCTCTGGGGCCTCTACTTCGGCGTGCTTCTGGCGCTGGAGCGCTACGTGCTGGGCAAACGGACCACGGAACGCCTGTCCCGGTCTGCGGGCCATGTGCTGGTGCCGGTGCTGGTGATGTTCAGCTGGGTGGTGTTCAAGTTCACGGACCTGGGCCTGCTGGGCACGGCGGTGAAGGGGCTCTTCGGCCTGAACGGCAACGGCTTTTCCGGCATGAGCGTGCGGCTTCTTTTCATGAACAACGTGTTCTTCCTGGCGGTGTGCGTGCTGGCCTGCACGCCGGTGTGCCGGGCCCTGGGCCGGCTCATGGAGGGGCTGGCGGAGCGGTCCGAGGCGGCCTATATGGTTCGGGGCGTGTGGGAGATCGTGTGCCCGGTGCTGCTGCTTCTGGTGTCGGCCATGGCCCTGGTGGGGGACAGCTACAACCCCTTCCTGTATTTCCAGTTCTGAGGGGAGGCGGCGAGCGTGTTCGACAGAGAAAAACAAAACGAGATCCTGGGCCGGATGAAGCTGGCGGCCTTCTTCCTGGTATTGCTGGTGCTGGGGGCCATGGGCCTGAGCGGGACCCGGCCCAGCCAGTCCATGGTGGAGAAGCGGGAGCTGGCCAAGTTCCCGGCGGTATCCCTGGGCGGCGTGTGGGACGGCAGCTTTTTCAGCGGCGTGGACACTTGGTACGCGGATACCTATCCCGCCCGGGAGAGCCTCATCAGCGCCGACCTGGCCATGGAGGAGCATTACGGCGTGCGTACCACCCAGATCGTGGGCAGCGTCACGGCTGACGCCATACCCGACGAGATCCCTGAGGCCGGCGTCACCCCCGACCCCAACGCCACGGCCACGCCGGTGCCCACAGCGGTGCCCACGCCTCTGCCCGACGGCACGGTCCATGAGATCGGCGAGTTCACCAACGGCATCTATATCACGAATAACGCGGCTTATGGCCTTTACTCCTTCAGCCAGAGCGGCGCGGACAGCTACGTCAACGCCATGAACGACATATACGCCGCCATCGGGGACAAGGTCAATATGTACGTGATGGACGTGCCCCAGAGCGCCCGGGTGATGCTGGACGACGCGGTGCTGGACGACATGGGTTGCAGCGACGAGGGCAAGGCCATCGAGTATGTGTACAGCCACATGGACCCGGGCATCAAGACCATATCTGTGTTCGATACCCTGCGGCAGCACAACGCTGAGTACGTCTACTTCCGTACCGACCACCACTGGACCCAGCTGGGCGCCTATTACGCCTACCGGGAGTTCTGTGCCCTGAAGGGCTGGCAGCCCCATGAGCTGAGCCAGTTCCGCACCACCCAGTTCGGCGCGGGCGTGTACCTGGGCAGCTTCTACACCCAGACCAACAAATCCCCGGAGCTGGCCGTGGCCCCGGACACGGTGTATGCCTGGTATCCCATGTGCGTCAACGCCGACGACCCCAACGACCGGGACATGACCATGACCGTACACGACGGCTCGACGTACGACTGGCGCATCATCAACGATATGTTCGACTACGCCGACTCCGAGTGGTACTGCGTGTTCTCCGGGGCAGACCAGCCTTTCGCCAGCCTCCACAACGAGTCCATCACCGACGGCAGCGCCGTCATGGTAGTGAAGGACTCCTACGGCAACGCCTTCATCCCCTGGCTGACGGACCACTACGAGTACACCTACTGGGTGGACTTCCGCTACACGGACAACACCGTCAGCCAGATGGTGGCCGACTACGGCGTCCAGGACGTGATATTCGAGTCCGCCACCTCCAACGCCACTGGCGGACTGTGCAACGACCTGTTCCGGCAGATCGGCTCCTGAACCCCCATAATGACGACCCTGGCGGCCCGGTTTCCGGGCCGCCCTTATTTTCCCTGAAAACAGGTGGGAAATTTCCTAAAACCCGTTGACATACTAGGAAATGGGGGTTATACTGTCTGACGGACAAAAAATCTTACCTGGAAAGGCGAGAAGCACTCATGTATGTATATGCTGACAACGCGGCGACTACCTCTCTGAGCCCCAAGGCTCTGGAGGCCATGATGCCCTATTTCATGGAGGAGTACGGCAACGCCTCCAGCCTCCACAGTCCCGGCCAGCGGGCCGCCGAGGCCCTGCAGTGGGCCCGGGAGGCCGTGGCAAAGGCCATCAACGCCGATTTCAAGGAGATCTACTTCACCGGCGGCGGCAGCGAGGCCGACAATCAGGCCATCATCTCCGGCGCCATGCTGGGTGCCCGGAAGGGGAAGAAGCACATCATCTCCACCGCCTTCGAGCACCACGCGGTGCTGCACACCCTGGATAAGCTGGAGAAGCAGGGCTTTGAGGTGACGCTGCTGCCCGTGCACGAAAACGGCGTGGTGACGGCTCAGGATGTGGCCGACGCCATCCGTGAGGACACGGCGCTGGTGACCATCATGTTCGTCAATAACGAGATCGGCACGGTCCAGCCCATTGCCGAGATCGGCAAGGTGTGCCATGAAAAGGGCGTGCTGTTCCACACTGACGCGGTCCAGGCCGTGGGCCATCTGCCTGTGGACGTGAAGGCCCTGAACGTGGATATGCTCTCCATGGCGGCCCACAAGTTCCACGGGCCCAAGGGCGTGGGCGCCCTCTATGCCCGCAGGGGCGTGCCCCTGGTGAACGTGATCGAGGGCGGCCAGCAGGAGCGGGGCAAGCGGGGCGGCACCGAGAACGTGCCCGGCATCGTGGGCATGGCGGCGGCCCTGGAGGAGGCCACGGCGAGCCTGGAAAAGGACATGGCCTATGTCACCGGCCTGCGGGAAAAGCTCATCGAGGGCCTTTCCAAAATACCCCACAGCCGCCTGAACGGCGACCGCACGCAGCGCAACCCCGGCACGGTGAACTTCTGCTTCGAGGGCATCGAGGGCGAGGGCCTGCTGCTGTGGCTGGACGCCAAGGGCGTGGCGGCCTCCTCCGGCAGCGCCTGTACCTCCGGGTCCCTGGACCCCAGCCATGTGCTGCTGGCCCTGGGCCTGCCCCACGAGATCGCCCACGGCTCTCTGCGGCTGAGCGTGGACGCCCATAATACAGAGGAAGAGATCGACCACATCCTTAAGGCTGTGCCCGAGGTGGTGGACTATCTTCGCAATATGTCCCCGGTGTGGGATGAGCTTGAGCGGGGCGAGACGCCCCATCTGATCTGAGGAGGATATTTCAATGGCACTTTACAGCGACAAGGTCATGGACCACTTTCAGCACCCCCGGAACGTGGGGAAGATGGAGGACGCCGACGGCATCGGCGAGGTTGGCAACGCCGTCTGCGGCGACATCATGCGTATGTATATCAAGGTGCGCGATGGCATCATCACCGACGTGAGCTTTATCACCTTCGGCTGCGGCAGCGCCATCGCCAGCAGTTCCATGGCCACGGAGATGATCAAGGGCAAGCCCATCGAGGAGGCCCTGGAGCTCTCCAACAAGGCCGTGGCGGAGGCGCTGGACGGTCTGCCCGCTCACAAGCTGCACTGCTCCGTGCTGGCGGAAGAGGCGGTCCGGGCCGCGGTGAAGGACTACTACGACAAGCATGACATCGCCTATGACCCGGCCGTATTCGGCTGCGACGTGGTCTGCGCCCACGAACACGATCACACGCCCACGGAGGCGTGAGCGTGACCGATAAGCCCGCCCCTGCCGGCGCCCGCTGGGCAGGGGGGCTCATCCTCCTGCAGAGCGTCATCTACGGCTTCGGCGACACGGTGGCCAAGACGGCCTACAAGTATGCGTCGGTCTACCCCGTGATGGTCATCCGCTACTTCCTGGCGCTGGCGATACTGTTCGCCCTGTTCGGGAAGCGGATCGCGGCGGGCCTGCGGGCCGCCCGGGTGCGGGACTGGCTGCTGCCCAGCCTGTGCATGGGCGCGGCATTCATCATGGGCAACATCGCCGTGCAGCTCACCGCCGCCACCAACGCGGCGTTCCTGCGAAGCCTGTCCACGGTGCTGACGCCTATACTGGCCCTGGTGGTGTTCCATAAGGGCTACAGCTGGAAGCACATCCCTATCCAGATCGCCGTGCTGGCGGGGCTCTATCTGCTCTGCGCCCAGGGCGGCCTGTCCGGCTTCGGGCCGGGGGAGGTCTGCGCCCTGGCCCAGGCGCTGCTGCTGGCCGGGTCACTGGTGTTCGGCCAGCGATCCCTTGCGAAGGTGGACCCGGTGACCCTCACCGCCATGATGACGGCGGCCTCCGCGGTGATGAGCGTGGGGTGCATGCTCACCATCGGCGGCGGCTGGGACATTCCGGTCTCCATGCCGCTTCTGTGGGGCTGCATCCTGTATCTCACGGTGGGGTGCACCATCGCCGGGTATCTCTTGCAGAACACGGCGCTGAAGTACATCCCCTCCCGGACGGCGGCGCTGCTGCAGTGTACGGCCCCGGTGATGACGGCGCTGTTCTCCCGGCTGGTGCTGGGGGAGAAGCTCACCGCCGCCGGCATGGCCGGCGCGGCAGTGATACTGCTGTGCGTGGCGGCGGAGACCATGATAAAGGATCGGGAATCATGAAGGAAAAGGCGCTCATCGCCATGTCCGGCGGCGTGGACTCCAGCGTGGCGGCCCTGCTGATGCAGAGGGCGGGCTGCGAGTGCATGGGCGTGACCATGAAGCTCTATGAGGGCGAGACGGGGGACAAGACCTGCTGTACCGCCGACGACGCGGCGGACGCCCGGTCTGTGGCGGCCCGGCTGGGGATGCCCTTTTATGTGTTCAATATGACGGAGGACTTCGACCGGGCGGTCATCGGCGCCTTCGTGGCCGCCTATGAGGCAGGGGACACGCCCAATCCCTGCATCGAATGCAACCGCTGTCTGAAATTCGATAAGCTCCTGGAAAAGGCATCAACTCTGGGCTGCCGGTATCTGGCCACGGGCCACTACGCCCGGGTGGAGCAGAGCCCGGAGGGACGGTGGCTTTTGAAAAAGGCCGCGAACCCCGACAAGGATCAGAGCTACGTGCTCTACATGCTCACCCAAGAGCAGCTTTCCCACGTCCGCTTCCCCCTGGGGGCCATGTCCAAAGAGGAGGTCCGGGCCCTGGCGGAGGAGAACGGCTTTCTCAACGCCCACAAGCGGGACAGCCAAGATATATGCTTCGTCCCTGACGGGGACTATGCTACCTTCATCCGCCGCTACACGGGCCGGGACTATCCCGCCGGGGACTTCGTGGACGAGAGCGGGAAGGTCCTGGGCCGGCACGCCGGCCAGATCGCCTACACCATCGGCCAGCGCCGGGGCCTGGGCGTATCCGGGGGGCGGAGGCTCTACGTCTGCGGCAAGGATATAGAGAAGAACACCGTCCTGCTGGGAGATAACGAAAAGCTCTTTACCCGCCGCCTGCGGGCGAAAAACATAAACCTGATCCCCTGGGACAGCCTGCCGGGACCCATCCGGTGCCGGGCGCGGATACGCTATAAGCACGCGGAGCAGCCCGCTCTGGTGACCCAGACGGGGCCCGACGAGATAGAGGTAGTATTTGACCAGCCCCAGCGGGCCATCACCACCGGCCAGGCCGTGGTCCTGTACGACGGGGACACGGTGCTGGGAGGCGGGACCATATTTGACACGGAGGATACCTGATATGACGAGAGACGAGGCCTGGGCGCTGCTCACAAAGTACAATAAAGACCGGTTCCACCTGCAGCACGCGCTGACGGTGGAGGGGGTCATGCGCTGGTACGCCAACGACTTGGGCTACGGCGACCAGGCGGATTTCTGGGCCACGGTGGGGCTACTCCACGACCTGGACTTTGAGATGTGGCCGGAGGAGCACTGCGTGAAGGAGCAGGAGCTCATGCGCCAAGCGGGGGTGGACGAGGCCACCATCCACGCCACCTGCTGCCACGGCTACGGTCTCACCGGCGTGGACATGGAGCCCACGCTGGAGATGGAGAAGGTGCTCTTCGCCGCCGACGAGCTCACCGGCCTCATCGGCGCGGCGGCCCTCATGCGCCCCAGCAAGAGCGTGCAGGACATGGAGGTCAAGAGCCTCAAAAAGAAGTTCAAATCCACCGGCTTCGCCGCCGGCTGCTCCCGTGAGGTCATCCAGCAGGGGGCGGATATGCTGGGCTGGCCCCTGGAGACGCTGATGGAGAAGACCATCCTGGCCATGCGCTCCTGCGAGGCGGACGTGCAGGCGGCCATGGAGGCGCTGGACCAATAAAAGACCGCCCCTTTCGGGGCGGCAGAGGGAGAGCTACAGAAGGGTCCTGTCCCAGAGACAGTAGACGAGGTAGGCTCCCAGCCCTATCAGCAAGATGGCGCCGCTCATCCTCCGTCCCTCTCTTTCACAGGATGGGACAAGTTTAGGAGCCGGCGGCATCATTCCGGTAACAAAGCTGCATCAGTTCTGCATCATTTTTCTTAAAAATTCTCCGAAGAGGGTGACGGTATGAAAATATCGACCAGAGGCAGATATGCCCTGCGGACCATGGTGGACCTGGCCCAGCACAGCGGGGAGGGTCTGGTGACCTTAAAGGACGTGGCCGCCCGGCAGGAGCTGAGCCAGAAGTATCTTGAGCAGATCGTGACCCAGCTGAGCAAGGCGGGGCTCGTCAAGGGTACCCGGGGCCCCCAGGGGGGCTATAAGCTGGCCCGGGCTCCCAAGGACTACAGCGTGGCGGAGATACTGGAGCTGGTGGAGGGCTCCCTGGCCCCGGTGGAATGCCTGGAGTCAGAGCGGAACACCTGCGAGCGGTGCTCCTCCTGCGCCACCATCGATATGTGGACGGGCCTTTATAAGGTCGTCACCGACTACCTGGGCAACATCACCCTGGAAGACGTGGTCCAGCGGGCCAACACCGCCGCGGGCAACGACTATGTGATCTGAAAACGCGCCTATCCCGGCCGCTTCCGGCGGCCGGGATATTTTTTGCCGTCGGTAGTTGACAGGGGCGGAAAAAGGTGTATAATAACAGCATGCCTAAAGCATACTAAACCGATAGGAAATAGAGGAGAATTACATCATGGCTATTTACAAGTCTTTTACCGAGCTGGTAGGCGGCACGCCCCTGCTGGAGCTGACCAATCTGGAGAAGAAGCTGGGCCTGAAGGCGAAGGTGGTGGCGAAGCTGGAGTACTTCAACCCCGCCGGGTCCGTGAAGGACCGCATCGCCAAGGCGATGATCGAGGACGCGGAGGCCAGCGGTAAGCTGAAGCCCGGCGCCGTCATCGTGGAGCCCACCTCCGGCAACACGGGCATCGGCCTGGCCGCCGTGGCGGCCGCCAAGGGCTATAAGATCATCCTGACCATGCCGGAGACCATGAGCGTGGAGCGGCGGAACCTCCTGAAGGCCTACGGCGCGGAGCTGGTGCTCACCGAGGGCGCCAAGGGCATGAAGGGTGCCATCGCCAAGGCGGACGAGATTGCCGCCGAGACCCCGGGCGCCTTCATCCCCGGCCAGTTCGTCAACCCCGCCAACCCCGCCGCCCACAAGGCCACCACCGGCCCGGAGATCTGGGCCGATTCCGAGGGGACCGTGGACATCTTCGTGGCCGGCGTGGGCACCGGCGGCACCCTCACCGGCGTGGGGGAGTACCTGAAGGAGAAAAAGCCCTCCGTAAAGATAGTGGCCGTGGAGCCGGCCTCCTCCCCGGTGCTCTCCAAGGGCGTGGCCGGGGCCCACAAGATCCAGGGCATCGGCGCGGGCTTCGTGCCGGACGTGCTGAACACCAAGATCTACGACGAGATCATCCCCGTGGAGAACGAGGACGCCTTCGCCCTGGGCCGGGAGCTGGGCCGGACCGAGGGCATCCTGGTGGGCATCTCCGCCGGCGCGGCCCTCTGGGCGGCCATAGAGCTTGCCAAGCGGCCCGAAAACGAGGGCAAGACCATCGTGGCCCTGCTGCCCGACACGGGGGATCGGTATCTGTCTACACCCATGTTCCAGGAATAAACGCATGCTATGTTGAAGCCTCCCTCGGGCGAGGGAGGCTTTTATTTTCTCGGGTAGTGGCCCCCAAACAAAAAAGCATAGCATAATTTCAAGAATTACGCAAGTGCGTATACGCGGGCGCGGACAAAAAGATACTATCGCCGTAGAGGTGATAGTATGGCAGTGAAGGATGCGGTGGCCGCGCGGTTCGGGGAGCTGTGCCGGGAGAGGGGTATCAAATATAACGAGTTGGCGACACTGTCCGGCGTCACGCCCTCCACGGTATACAGCATGATGGACCCGGCCCGCCGGGACATATCCATCATAACGATCAAAAAGCTATGCGATGGGCTGGGCGTCACACTGGGCGAGTTCTTTTCCACCCCAGTCTTTGACACGCTGGAACAGGAGATAAAGTAAAAACGCACGGTTTTGCCGTGCGTTTTTTGCTTATCCCCGGAACTCGGGGACGTATTTCCGAAACACCGGCAGCATGCCGATGCCGTCGGGGGTCTGGGGTACGTGCTGGTAAAAGAGGTAGTCGGTGAAGTCGTTGCCCTCCACGATGGCGGGGCCGTCCGGGGTGATGCCAACGTCCCAGCCCACGTACCGCAGCTGGGGCGTCACCATGGCCGCATCCAGGCACATCTGGCACATTTCTTTGAAATAGGGCACCTCATAGCCCAGAAGCGGCAGGCCGGAGCGGGGGTGGCGGGTGTAAGTCTCGCGCATATATCCCTCCCCCAGCACGCCGGGCCAGAGGACCGTGCCCGTATCCAGGTCCACCCGGCAGCCGATGCCCCCGGGGCCATAGTTGTCCACGCAAACGTCCTCCGCGCCGAACTTCTGTACGGCGTAGATCACGTGGGGCGTGCCCCCGGAGTCGATGAGGGTCACGATGCGCACGCAGTTGAGGCTGGCGGGGTTAAAGGCTGCCACGGCCGGGTGCTGGGCAAGTACCTCCTCCCATACGGTGGCGCCCTTTTCCAGAAGCTCTGCCTTCACCGCAGCCGGGTCCGCCTCCGGCGGCACGTCGTAGAGGAAGCACCCGTGGCCGCAGGAGCCGGTACGGGGCTTGCAGAAGATGCGGCGGTGTTTTTGGAGGAAGGCGGCCAGTTCCTCCTCTGACGCCTCCTCCGGGACAAGAACATCCCTTTTTATGTAGGGGGCGTACAGCCGGGCAAACAGGCCCTTGTCCTCGATGTGGGAGGCGTAATGCTCATCGTTGAGGCAGTCCATGAGCTTACGGCTTATGAGCCTCGTGACCATGGTGGCCTTCTGCGCCTCGGTGAGGGCGTACATGCCGAACTGGATGTAGTCGTGGTAGCCCGCGCCGTAGCGGAGGGCGCAGCGGATCATATCGGCTGTGAGCCATACCCGGCTCTTCCCGCTGAGCTCGTGTGCCCGGTCCAGGATGGGCCTGAATTTGCTCAGGCGCATGCCGCTCAGGACCCGGATATAGTATTGGAAACGGTTCATGTTCATGCTCCTTCCTAACGGGGCGGCCACCCCGGCAGGAAACAGGATAGGGGGCCGATGCATCCGGCCTGCATCATAGCTGCATCGAAACGGCATCGGGCTTCTTAAGAGTTTATTAAGTGGCCTAAACCGCCTTGACAAGGGCGTTTGGGAGGGTTTACCTTCGAGCCAGTTCCTGAAAGGAGGACCCTTCCATGTGGGAGAAAATTTATGACTTCTTCGATACGCTCTGGGGCTGGCCCATGCTCATTTTACTGGTGGGCGGCGGGCTCTATTACGGCATACGCACCGGCTTTTTCCAGATACGGTGCCTGCCCCTTATCTTCCGAAAGACCTTCGGCGAGATGTTCCGCAGGGGTGGGGGCAGCGTCGGCGAGGGCAGCCTCTCGCCCTTTCAGGCCCTGTGCACCGTCCTGGCCGGGACGGTGGGCTCCGGCAATATCGCCGGCGTGGCCAGCGCCATCGCCGTGGGCGGGCCGGGGGCCCTGTTCTGGATGTGGGTCACGGCCATATTCGGCATGATGACGAAGATGGCGGAGGTGGCCCTCACCGTCCGGTACCGGAAAAAGGGAGAGGACGGGGAGTGGTACGGCGGGCCCATGCACTATATGCGTCAGGGCCTGGGGCCCAGGTGGCGATGGCTGGCGGCGGTGAACGCCTGGGCGCTGCTCCTGCTGGTGCTGACGGACGCGGCCTTCGTGCAGGTGAACACCGCCGCCACGGCCCTGGACGACGCCTTCCATGTGCCCCTGCCGGCCACGGGGATCGCCATCGCGGCGGTGAGCCTCGTCGTGGTCCTGGGCGGGACGAAGCGCATCGGCGCCTTCTGCGCCCGGGTGGTGCCGCCCATGTGCGCGCTCTATGTCCTCGGGTGTCTGGGGGTCATCGTAACGCATATAGAGAACCTGGGCCCGGCGCTGGCTATGGTGTTCCGGTACGCCTTCACGCCCATGGGGGCCGTGGGCGGGTTCGTGGGCTCCACGGTGCTGAACACCATGACCAAGGGCGGCTTCCGGGGCATCTTCTCCAATGAGGCCGGAGAGGGCACCGCCGCCACCGTCCACGCCGCCGCCAGGACGGACCACCCCATCCACCAGGGGTTCTATGGGGTCATAGAGGTGTTCATAGACACCATCATCATATGCACGCTGACGGGCCTTGCCATCCTCTGCTGCGGGGATCTGTGGTGCGGCGGCCAGACGGGGGTGTATCTCACCTTTGCGGCCTTCCGGGAGACATTCGGCCCCGCGGGAGCGGCCGCGGCGGGACTGTGCGTGTTTCTGTTCGCCTACTCGTCATATCTGGGCTTTTTCGTGGAGTTTCGCACCAGCCTGGAGTACATTTTCCGGGAGCGGCGGGCCCGGTATCTGAAGTGGCTGTTTTTCGTGCCGCCCGTCATATCCTGCACCATGCCGGTGAGCCAGGTCTGGGACCTGGCGGACATGGTGGTGGGGTTCATCTTCATCCCCAACATGATCGCCGTACTGGCCCTGAGCGGCCAGGTGCTGGACATGCTGAGGGAATATACCGCTCTGTGCAGGGCGGAGAAAAGATGATAAAAGCGCCCGGCCATTTGGCCGGGCGCTCCGTTGTGCGGTATTTATGCCTTCGCCAGCAGCGCTTCCAGGGCCGCCAGCCTTGCCGCCACGCAGAACAGCTCCACGGCCGCCTGCAGCTCCTCCAGGGAGGGGAAGGTGGGGGCGATGCGGATGACGCTGTCGTGGGGGTCCTTCCCGTAGGGGAAGGGGGCGCCGGCGGGGGTCAGGGCCAGACCCGCCTCCTTGCACAGGGCCACGCACCGGGACGCGGTGCCGTCCAGGCCCTCATAGGCCACAAAGTAGCCGCCCTTGGGCCGGTTCCAGTGGGCGATGCCCCGAGGGGCGATCTCCTGATCCAGGGCCTGGAGCACGCAGTCGAACTTGGGCTTTACGATGGCGGCGTGCTTTTTCATGTGGGCCCGGACGCCGGCGGCGTCCTTCAAAAACTGGACGTGGCGGAGCTGGTTGACCTTGTCGTGACCGATGGTCTGCACGCCCATCTGCCTGGAGATGAGCTTGATGTTGTTCTCGCTGGCAGCCAGCACGGACACGCCCGCGCCGCCGAAGGTGATCTTGCTGGTGGAGGCGAACTCGTAGACCATGTCCTCGCTGCCCTGCTCCTTGCAGGCGTCGAAGATGTTCAGAAGCTGGTCATCTTCCTCCTCGAAGCAGTGCACACAGTAGGCGTTGTCCCAGAAGATACGGAAGTCGTCTGCCGCGGGCTTCAAAGCCGCGAAGGCCCGGACCGTGTCGTCGGAGTAGGTGATGCCGGAGGGATTGGAGTACTTGGGCACGCACCAGATGCCCTTCACGGCGGGGTCGGACTCCACGTACTTCTTCACCAGGTCCATGTCCGGGCCGGTGGGCAGCATGGGGATGTTGACCAGCTCAAAGCCGAACTCGGCGGTGACGGCGAAGTGGCGGTCATAGCCGGGCACCGGGCAGAGGAACTTCAGCTTTCCCTGCTGGCCCCAGGGCTTCGTACCGCCGTATACGCCCAGCAGCAGCGCCCGTACCACGCTGTCGTACATCAGGTTCAGGCTGGACTGGCCGCCCACGATGATGTTCTTCTCCTCCAGACCCAGAAGGTCCGCGAACAGCTTCTTGCACTCGCTGATGCCGGTGGGCTCGCCGTAGTTGCGGGTATCGGCGCCGGAGGCGGTGTGGGTCAGGCCCGCCGGGTCCAGCCGCAGCAGATCCATGGACAGGTCCAGCTGGGCGGGGTTGGGCTTGCCACGGGCCATATTCAGGTTCCGGGGCACGGCGGCCAGGGCCGCGTATTGCTTGCTGACGGCCTCATGCTCCGCTGTCAGCTCCGCTTTTGTCATATCGAGATAACTTTTCATTGTCATAACCGTTCCTTATTTTATTTTCATACAGTATAGTTGATACGGCCTGGATTTGCAATCCTTTTTATGCGATCGTCCCGCTTTTTGGGAAAATAGACCAGTCCCGGCCAAATGCGGCCGGGGACTGGCAGTTATGATGACTTATCGGCTGTGCCCAGCTCCTTCAGATAGGTCTTGGCGTCCTTGATGAAGCTGGCGATGATGAGCACGATGACCATGGCGATGGGGAAGGCCGCGATGATGGACACGGTCTGCAGGTTGTTCATGGATCCCTCGGAGAAGATGAGGGCGATGGGCAGGAGGATGAGCAGGATGGCCCAGAAGAGCTTCATCCCCCGGCTGGCCTCCTCGTCTCCGGTGAGCTCCCGGTAGCTGTACTGGCTGGCCACCAGGGTGATGGAATCGAAGCTGGTGGCGTAGAAGGCGATCATGGCCAGGGCCAGCAGCCCCAGCACGATCTGATGGCAGGGCAGGGTCCCCAGGATGGCAATGACGGTTTGATACAGGTCCCCGCAGGCGCCGTAAAAGCCCAGCACGTCCATCTTTCCCATCATCTGCAGGCCGAGGCCGTAATTGCCCAGGACGATGAAGGAGACAAGTGTGCTGCTGACACCGAAGATGTAGGTGCCCAGGATGACCTGTTTCACCGTCCGGCCCCGGCTGATAGAGCCCATGAAGAAGGGGGAGGCCACCGCCCACACCATCCAGTAGGCCCAGTAGAAGATGGTCCAGTTCTGGGGGAAGGAGGAGGTGCGAAGGGCGTCCGTCCAGGTGGAGAGGCCGATGTAATTCTGGAACATGTTGCCCAGGGCGGTGAAGCCCGTCTCGACGATGTACCGGGCCTGCCCGCCGAATATAAGTACGTACAGAAGCAGCGCCCCGAAGAGGTACATGCAGGCGTTGGCCAGCCAGGAGACGCCTTTGATCCCCCTCAGCACCGCCGCGGTGTACACGAGGCAGGTGATGACCAGAATGGCGATGGTGAGATACTTAGAGCTTTGCGCCCCCACCAGGGAGGTCAGGGCCGCCGACAGCAGCGGCGTGGCCACGGAGAAGGTAGTGGCGGTGCCCGCGATGAGGGCGATGACCGCCAGAACGTCGATGAACCGGCCTGCCGCCCTGTCCGTATGGGGGCCCAGGATGGCCCGGCAGGCCTCGGAGTATTTCTGCTTCTTCACCCCCCGGACGTGGAGCATGAATCCGAAGCAGGCGGCCAGGGTGGCGTAAAAGCTCCACACCGTGGGGCCCCAGTGGAACAGGGGGTAGGTGGAGGCCCAGTCCTGGATGGAGCCCATCTTCGCCACATGGGGCTCCTGGGCGTAGTATATCCACTCGCACAGGGAGTAGAAGAGGATGTCGGCGGCCAGGCCGCAGGTGAACACCATGGCCCCCCAGGTCCAAAAGCCGTACTTGGGCTTCTCCCCAGGCCGGCCAAGGGTGATCTTCCCGATGGGGGAGAAGGAGATCCACAGCGACACGATGAGCACGCCGAGGCCGATGATGAGGTAATAGACCCCGAAGCTGTCGCCGAGAAAGCCCCGGATGGCGGCCAGGGCCCCGGTGGAGCGCTCCGGCGAGAGGATGAACACCACGCAAAGCGCCAATATCGCCCCGAAGGGCACCACGGTGGTGAAGGGGTCCAGACGCCGCTTTTGGGCGGCAGTTTTCTTCTCCATGTTCATCCCTCCTTCATGAGATGCCGGTAGGCCGGGTCTGCGGCGGCCAGGTCTGCGAGGCTGTCGATCTCCAAAACGTCGCCTCTATTCATTGGCCACACACCCAATCGGTAGTCGCCGGGGTGGCAGAACAGCGCCACGTCGTCCCAGTAGATCTGCCGTTTTTTTTTCTCCTCAAATTCCAGTTCCAGGTGCTCTTTCAGTTTCCGTCCGTCCTCTGCCGTCCAGCGGGAGACGCTGTAGAGCTGCCAGCCGTGGCTGCCGCCGGTGCGGCTGCAATGGGTCACCACGCCGTTTTCTACGGTCAGCAGCCACTCGTCCGTATGCTCCTCGGTCCACACGCAGTTGTAGCCGGAGCGGTCAAAACCGGACGCCAGAACGGCGGGGTCTTGAATGAGCTGGTCCCCGTCCAGGATGATGGCGTCCTCTATGTGCTCCCGGGCGGCGTACAGGGAGGAGATGTTGTTGCAGGCGTCGTACCAGGAGTTTTCGATAAGCGTGAGGCCCGGGTATTTTGCGGGCAGGTACGCGAACTGCTCCTTCTTGTACCCCACCACAACGTATATCTCAGTTATCCCGTTTTCCCGTAGAGCGCAGATGCAGGATTCTATCATGGGTACGCCGTTCACGGGGATAAGGGGCTTGGGGGTGGTCAATGTCAGGGGCCGGAGCCGGGTGCCCTCCCCGGCGGCCATGATGATGGCCCGTTTTACGGTGTGCGCGCTCATGCCCCCAGCTCCTTTGCAAGACGGTAAAAGTCCTTGGCGTAGCGGTACTGGCGCAGGGAATACTCCCCGAACTCCACGCCCAGGTTGCGCTTATACTCGCACCAATTGCTCCACAGAAGCCCCCCGGCGGCCATATAGCAGTAAATTTTGAGCCGGGTCTCCGCCGGGCAGCCCTCAGGGAAGTAGGCGTCGATGAGCCGGTCGGTCTGCGCCCGGTCGTAGAGGGCGTAGATGGCGAACATGGCGACGTCCACATGGGGGTCCTGCATCCCGGCGTACTCCCAGTCGATGAGCTGTATCTCCGCCCCGTCCCGGCCGGTGAAGAGAAAGTTGTCCGGCACCGCATCCATGTGGGTGAGGCACTTCTCGCCGGCGTGGGCGTCGATAAAGGGCCGCAGGGACAGAACATTGGCCTTTGTTACGGTGTAGTCCCGGTAGATGGAGGGGGCCCCGTCCCAAAGGGACTCGTAGTAGTCGATGGTGGCGAAGATGTCGAATTCGTGGGGAACCGTGAGGCGCATTTCATGGAACGCCCGCAGCCGGGCCATGCACCGGCGCACATCGTCCATATTCTCCGGGTCGCACACCCGCACCCGGTCCAGGAACCGGGTCAGCTTGTAGCCCGTATTGGGGTCCAGGAGCACCGGGTCGTCGCAAAGGCCCTTTCCCCGGATGGCGGCGTATGCCGCCGCCTCCTGACGGCGGTCGATGAGCTTGTCCGTGCCCTCTCCGGGCACCCGCATGACGTACCGCTCGCCCCGGCAGGTGAAGAGGAAGGAGCGGTTGGTGATGCCCTTTTTCAGCACCTCCACGTCCAGGACGTCGGCGGGGTCCGCGTCCAGTGCCGCCGCCGCGGCGGATATGGCCCGGGAGCGGAGATGGGCCGAGCCGCTGTCCAGCTCCCGCAGACCGTCGTAGGTGTTGATCTCCACCGCCTTACCGGCGGGCCAGACACGGGCGTATACCGTCACGCCGCAGGAAAAGAGGGCGTCCTCCCACCAGGCGTCGTGACAGCGGCTGTCGGCGTCCATGGCGAGGATGCGGGAGCGCAGCGGCCCCGCCAGGGCCCGGGGGATGTAGGCCACGCCCACCATGGCGCTGCCGCCCTGGGCGGGCACTAGCTCCATGCGCCGGTTGGGCCGGACCGTGGAGACGGGGGAGGGTTCATCGGTGACCATGTACCAGCCGTAAAGCTCCCGGGGGGAGAAGGGGTTATCCGCACACCACACGTCGCAGGGCAGCACATAGGCGTTTTCCAGCCGGTCCGCCGCCAGAGCCAGGGAGTGGAGGTTGTTCCGCCCGGCGTAGTCCCTGTTCACCAGGAGACGAACGCCGTACTGGTCGATCAAAAACTCATAGGCCTCCTTCATGAAGCCCACCACCACAGCGATGTCCGTCACGCCCGCCTCGTGGAGCTGGCGGATGAGCCGCTCAATGAGCGTCTCCCCGTGGACTTCCAAGAGCCCCTTGGGCGTCTCGGTGTTGATGGGCGCCATGCGCATGCCCGCCCCGGCGGCCAGGATGACCGCCTGCCGGGGGCGGCTCTCCTCCAGGAGGGCCCGGGCCTTTTCCGTGGGGCGCATATCGGCCAGATACCCCTGCTCCGTCAATGACCGCAGGCAGCGGTTCACCGCACCCAGGCTGTGGCCGCTCTGCTCCGCCAGAAGCCGCTGGCTGCTGAAGGGCTCACCGCCCAAAATGTTCAGGATGTCCATTTCCTGAATGTTCATAAACAATATAGAACCTCATTTCGTGAACATATGGCCATTATAATACGGCCGGGCGGGGATGTCAACCCCTAAGCCCGGCCCTCCTGTATGGCGGCCAGCAGGCCATGGCAGCCCTCGTCCACGTCCCGCCAGGTGGACTCGAAGTCCCCGGTATACCAGGGGTCCGCCACGTCGCCGGGCCGGTCGGTGTATTCCAAAAGCAGCCGCAGCTTGTCCTCGCTGTCGCCCCCGCAGATGCGGCGCATGTTGCGCAGGTTGGCCCCGTCCATGCCGATGAGCAGGTCGTAGCGCTGGTAGTCCTGACGGGTCATCTGGCGGGCGGTCTTGCCGGCGCAGTCGATGCCGTGTTTGGCCAGCATCCGCCGGGCAGGGGGATAGACCGGATTTCCGATCTCCTCGGTGCTGGTGGCGGCGGAGGCGATGGAAAATTGGTCCGCCAGTCCCGCCTTTTTCACCACGTCCTTCATCACGAACTCAGCCATGGGGCTCCGGCAGATGTTCCCGTGGCAAATGAACAATATCCTGTACACGTTATGCAGCTCCTCGCGGTGTAATATCAGAATTAGTATATCATATGGGACCGGCATATGAAAAGACCGGCGTCCGCCGACGCCGGTCTTTTTTTTAGGCCGTGGATAGTCTCAGAACACCTTCACCAGCAGCAGGCGGCCCTCCCGGAGGGAGACCTCCGCGGTCATGCCGGGAAGGGGCTCGTTGCTGATGCCGTATTGGTAATCGCAGGTGATCTCCGCGTCCTCCAGGGGGTACTTGGCCCCGCGGATGGTGATGCCCCGGGCGGGGCCGGCGATGTTCAGAAGGGAGAAGAAGGCATACTCGCCGCCGATATGGGTCCGCTCCCGGGAGAGGATCTCCATTTGGGAGTAGTCGTCCAAAAGAACGGCTTTTTTCCCCAGGCTGTCCAGCATGAGCAGCAGCGAGACGTTTCCCAGGGTGTGGTCCAGCCGGCCGCCCGCCGCACCCAGCAGCAGAAATTCCTCAAAGCCCCGATTCAAGGCCTCCTTCACGGCGTAGACCGTGTCGGTGTCGTCCTTTACACAGGGCAGGACGATGGTTTCCACATCCGCCATATGTGGGTCGTCCCAGGAATCGAAATCCCCCACGATCAGGTCCGGCGCCGCGTCCAGAGCGGCCCGGTGCTTCAGGCCGCTGTCGCAGTATATCACATAGTCGTCCGGCTTCAGAGCGGCCCGGGCCAGGTCATAGCGGCCGATGTCCGCGCCGCCGACCACGACGCACCGCCTCATTTGCGCGCCTTTCCCACCAGCTTGTTCACCACGACGCACAGGGCCATGGTGATCAGCATGTCGGGCAGGGTGTTGCCCACCACGATGTCCACCCGCATGAGCAGCCGGTAGAGGATGAAGCCCGCCAGCCACACGGCCAGGTTCACGCCGTCGGCGGCCTTGCCGCTGGTGTCCGTTTTCAGGATGAAGAACGTGGCGATCTGCACGGCGATCATGGGCGCAAAGACGGAGCCGATGAGGTACAGGAAGTCGGTGATGTCGTCCATGGGGAAGACGATGGCGCCGATGGTGCCGATGACAGCGGCGGCCACGGCCACCCACTTGCCGTTCAGCCTGGAGGACACGGATTCGCTGGAGATGCCGGCGGACCAGGCGTCCAGGAAGGTGGTGGTGACGGTGGACAGCACCACGATGAGAAGGCCCGCTATGCCGAGCCCGGCCTTCAGAAGGATCTGGGCGATGTCATACTCCCCGGTGAACAGCGCCGCCGCCATGCCGATCAGGTACATCCAGCAGCTGACCGCGCCGT